>JASLBO010000581.1 GCA_030146605.1 Sphingomonas sp.
ATCCGCCGCCGCTGCTTCATCGCTCCACTCCATCCCATCATCAGAATGAAGTGTTGCGACGACCCATTGAGCCCACCGGCGTGTGCGGTCGTTCGCACGAGCCGAGCCCGGAACGGCAACTATCCGGCGTTCGGCTCCCAAAAACTGCCGGTCTGCAAACCACCCAGCCGAAGCCATTCGAAGGGCCGGCGGAAAAGCCTGAAACCTGCCGTTTCGCCAAGATGAACCAGAGTCCGCTTTCGCGAAGGCAAATGGTGTCGGTGAACGTCCGCCTATGGGTCCTTGCCGCCGGGAGCTGCCGGTCGGCAGTGCGCCCCAATACGGTCGTTCGGGTCGACGCACCAATTGCCTGGGACCAGACGTACGTTCGTCGATTTGGACAGGGGCAGGAAGCGCCCCAGTTCGACCGTTCCGTCAAGGTCGGCATATTACCACAGCCACCATAGCTCGCTCTCGCTTGATCCGGCTACTGGACTCTGGGAGCCGTTCCTCCATACGATGGACGCAGCTTCAAACGGGCACGTAGTGCAAAAGGACCGTGTCTGCTCCGACGCGATCGCTTGCCACAAACCGAAGCGGCGAGCGCGCAGCGGAGAAGAACGGCTTGCCGCTGCCAAGCACGACTGGGCAGACGTAAAGTCGATACTCATCGATCAGGCCAAGCTCAGCCAGGCTCGCGGCCAGCTCCCGCCCCGCGACTCCGATTTTGCCATCCTGACCGACCTTCAGTGCTTTGACGAAGCCCTCCAGATCACCGTCAACCAATGTCGCATTCGGCCCGACCGACCCCAAGGTTTGGGAGACGACCCATTTCGGCACCCCTCGCCAGGCCGCCCCGAAATCAAGCCCGATTTCGTCCTGTCCCGGCTCATCCTCGTCCCAGTAGCGCATCATCTCATACGTTCGCCGCCCGTACAGGGCGCCGGATAGCGTGCGCATATAATCGTTGAAGTGGCGGTGGAGCGCCTCGTCCGGAGCTCGCAGCCCCGGCCCACCTTCCCGGCCGGAAACATAGCCGTCGAGAGACTGCATCATTCCGTACACGAGCTTTGCGATGGCCTGTTCCTTTCAAGTGGGCGAGAAATCGAGTGGTTTCCCTCCGGCGCGCCGGGGGGCGCCCCGGCAACTCACTTCGGCGCTTCGAAGAGCCGGAAGATGATCGAAGCTAACGTCGCGACTCCAAGGCCGGTGATCGCGAACGCTGCAGGATAGCCGGAGGTGATCGCAAGTACGCCGACCGCAAAGCCGCCGAGACCTAGTCCCGCATCATAGGCGATGTTCCATAAAGCGCTTGCGCCATCGACCTCAGTCGTGCGCGCGAGCAACTGCGCGAGGCTGGCGGTCTGCAAGATCCCGAACGCGACTCCGCTGAGCACCATTCCCGTGATCACGGTCAGGTCACCCCGCAATGCGAGGAGGAGAGTGGCAAAGGCGGTCAGGGCAATGCCGGCGACCATCGCCCCCTGAGCACCCCGGCGGTCGACGAACCGTCCCGATCCCCAGCGGGCAAGCGCCGATGTCAAACTCTGGAGCAGCAATGCCAGCATGATCGTGCCCGTGCCCAACTCTCGATGAGCCAATGGCAGGAACGTGACGGCCGCGCCGATAGCGATCGCACCGCAGGCAAGGGAGACCGTCGGCCAGGCAGCGTCCCGCAGCGCAGGCAAGCAGTTCGTGTCGGAGACCGTCGCCGGGTTACCGCCGTCACGGGGAAGGAGCGCGACGCAGACGGTGCCTGCCAGCGCCAGAATGGTTCCGGCAAGCGCAATGGTCCAGGCTCCCCATTGAACCAGCGCCCAGGGCCCGAGAGGGATGCACAGGATTGCGGGAGTTGCCGAGGCTACGCCATAGACTCCCATGGCCTCCGCCCGTCGAGCGGGCGGCGCGATCCTGGCCGCGAGCCCGCCAGCTGCGACCAGCAGCACGCCGACCCCCAGGCCGCGAAGTGCGCAACTGAGCAGCACCATGAAGATGCTGTCCGACAAGCTGCACAGTGAGGGCACAGCCAGAGCCAGCAACGCGGATGTAAGCGTCGGACCGCGTCCAATCGCGTTTATGGCGCGGACAGCGTAGAGTTCACCCACGATCGTCGTCGCCATGAGCGTACTTGTCGCCAGCCCAGCGGCGAAGTCTCCGCCGAGGGTGGCGATGTGCGCGGGTACGGCCGAGAGTAGCAGATAGTAGCTGCTCATCGCCGCCATGATCAGCCCGGAAAGCGCGAGCATGGCCGGCGTCAGGATGGGCGCACGAGCTGCTTCGCCTGCTGGAGCCTGTAGCGCTGTCATGGGCATCCTCTCCACCAAGGCTGTCTACCCCGGTGATAGGGTGCTACTGGACTTGAAAGAATGACCACTTCCAAGCTGAAAGAGTTGACCAGTTTGCCGACCGACCTGCCCATCTCGCTTGAAAGAGATGGCGCCGAGAGCTTGAGGCTGCAGCTGCGCAGGTCGTTGTTGGGGTTGATCCGCTCGGGCGCGCTGCGTCGCGGTGTTCCCCTTCCATCGACGCGGGCGCTCGCTGGACAACTCGGTGTCTCGCGCCCGATCGTCGTCGATGCCTACGGTCAACTGGTGGCTGAAGGCTATCTTGCAGCGCGCCGGGGAGCCCGACCGATCGTGATCGTGGATTCCAGCGGGACACCCGATATCCAGGGTCCGGAAGAATTGGTCACTGACCCCATTCGTCTCGACCACCGTCCCGCCATGCCTGATGTCGGCATGTTTCCCCGAAAAGACTGGATGCGAGCGATCCGGACAGTGCTTAATAGGCTCCCCGCGGGCGATCTCGGCTATGGCGATCCGCGCGGGAGCCCCGTCCTGCGCCGGGTACTGGCCGACTATCTGGGACGGGTGCGGGGGGTGATCGCCGACCCGTCGAGCATCTTTGTCACCAGTGGTTTCGCAGAAGGAAGGGCGCTGACCTGCGCCGCCTTCCACGCGCAGGGCGCGCGGTGCCTGGCAGTTGAGGACCCGAGTTACAGCGACTGGACGGCAGTGGACAGGGCCGGGCTCCGCCGCTTGTCGATACCAGTGGATGGGGATGGCATGCGAGTCGAGGGTCTCAGCGGGTCGGGAGCCGACGCAGTCTTGGTCACACCTTCTCACCAGTTCCCGATCGGCGGCGTCC
>JASLBO010000422.1 GCA_030146605.1 Sphingomonas sp.
GGGCATGGGCGGCGGCGCGGGTTTCTCGGCGGGAGCCGGCTTTTCGGCGGGGGCGTCGGCCGGTGCCGGCTTCTCCGGCGGCGCGGGCTTCTCGGCGGGGGCCGGCGCCTCGGCCGGTTTCGGCGCGGGCGCGTCCTTCGGCATGGGCTCGAGCATGGGCGGGTCGATCGGTGGCATGGCAGGCGCCGGCTTCTCGATGGGCGGCGAGCCTGGCGCCACGAGCGGCGGCGGCTTGTTCAGCTCGGCCACCACCAGCGTGACCGGGTTCGACGGCGTCACCCGCACCGATACCAGCAGCAGCTTCACCAGCTTCGGCGGGTCATCGGCCGGCATGCGCGCCGACGAGGGCGCCTTTGCCGGGCTCGGCGTGTCGAAGACGACGAGCTGGGGCTCGGGCTATCAGCCCGAGCGGCTGCTTCCGCCGCCGCCGCCGATGGTCACGTCCAATGCGAGCTTCGACGTGACCGGGCGGCTGGTCGGGGGCGGGGCGGTGGTCGCCGAAAGCTACACCAGCCGCAGCGTGACATTCTTCTGAGGGGGGCAAAATGGGCGTGATCGTGGAGGAGATGACGAGCGAAACGGCCGCCGCCGCCGCGCCCGCACCCGTGTCCACGGGCGGCGGCGCACCTGCGGGCCCCGCGCGCGAAATCGATATGGACCGGTTCGATCACGCGTTGCGGCGCCAGCTGCACCGCGTCGAGCGGCTGTGGGCGGACTGACATGGCGCTCGACGATCCCCGGAGCCTGCTCAGCTTCGTGCCGACGGTGGAAGTCGGCGGGATGGACTATCCGTCGATCGCGCCGAACATGGAGCGCTTCCGCGTCGTCGAGGCGCAGGGCGGGATGACCAGCCTCGAGCTGGTGCTGATCGATGCGGCGGGCACCGCCGACGGTACGATTACCTTCGCCTCGGGCGCGGGCTCGCCGCTCGATCTCGGCGCCGGCATCCGCCTGTTCGCCGGGCCCGCCGAGCGCGGCGCCGCGGAGATTTTCGACGGCCAGATCACCGGTCTGGAGGCCGAGATCCGCGAGAATGCACCGCCCCTGCTCACCGTGCTCGCCGAGGACCGGCTGTTCCCGCTGCGCCGCAAGCGCAAGACCAAATTGTTCGAGCAACAGGCGCTGGGCGACGTGGTCAAGGCAGTCGCCGGCGATTACGGCCTCACCCCCGAAGTGCGCGACGGCGTCGACACGACGGCGCGCGACTGGCTGCAGACCGACGAGACCGATCTCGCTTTCCTGCGCTGCATCCTCGATCGCTTCGATTGCGACATGCAGATCGTCGCGGCCAAATTGCAGGTCGGGCGCAGGGGCAAGGACCGGCGCACGCTGGTGCCGCTCCAGGCGGGAGTGACTTTGCTCGCCTGCCGCGTGACTGCCGACATTTCCGAACAGGTCAGCGAGATCCGCATCGCCAGCTTCGATCCGAAGAGCGGCGATCCGGTCAACGAGACCAGGCCGGCGGGCGGTTACGGCCCCGGCGCAGGCAAGACCGGCGCCGACACGCTCTCCGCCAAATTCTCGCGCGTCAGCCTGCATCTCGGCCGGCTTGGGCCGATGACCAGCGGTGATGCGCAGGCGATCGCGCAGACCGAATGCGAGCGGCGCGCGCGCGCCTTTGTCCGCGCCGTCGGGACGGCGCAGGGCAATGGCCAGTTGCGCGTCGGCAGCTGGGTCGAGCTCGCCGGGCTCAATCCGCGCTTCGCCAACCAATATGCCGTCACGCGCGCGGTCCACCGCTACGATCGCGCCGACGGCTACCGCACCGATTTCGAGGCTGAAAGCGCCTATCTGGGAGACCCCGCATGAACCCCGTCGGGCTCTTCCCCGCGCCGGCTTTATGGCTGTCGGGCGCGCATATCGCCAAGGTCGTGTCGGTGCAGGATCCGCAATCCAGATCGCGGGTGCAGGTGCAGCTGCTGTCGGCCGATCCGGAAGGCGAGGCACCGATCTGGGCGCGCGTCGCGGTGCCCTTCGCCGGCGACAATTACGGCGCCTTCTTCATTCCCGACGTCGGCTGCGAAGTGATCGTCCAGTTCCTCGCCGGCGACACCACCAACCCGATCGTGATCGGCACCTTGTGGAACGGCGTGACGGGGATTCCCGAGAGCCTGCCCGGCAATGCCGTCGATCGCTGGGCGATCTGCGGCAAGAACGGCACTCGTATCGCGATCGTCGAGGAATCGTCGGGCCAGGAGATGGTCGAGATCGAGACCCCCGCCGGCGCCAGGGCGACGCTCACCGATCAGGCCGGGGGATCGATCAAGCTCGAGGTTGCCGGCAACACGTTCGAGATGAGCAGTTCGGGCGTGTCGATCCAGACCTCGTCGCAATGCGAGGTCCAAGCGTCGACCGTGACCGTCACGGCGAGTTCGGTGAGCGTCAATACCAGCATGGCGACCTTCTCCGGCACGGTTCAGTGCAACACGCTGATCGCCAGCTCGGTGGTGTCGTCGAGCTACACGCCGGGCGCGGGGAACGTATGGTGACGACTGCGCTCCTCCTCGCGCCGCCGCGCCCGCACCCCGCCGTCGCCCGGCGGCTGGCCCGGCAGCTGCCGCCGCAACCGGCGCACGATACGGTGATCCGGCCGCTCGGCGGCGGCGATGCGACTACGCTGATCGCCACTGCGCCGATCGAAAATTTCGTCGAGGCCTTGTTCGACCAGCTTTCCGCCGACGATTGGCGCACCACGCTCGCGGCGATGCGCGGGGTGCGCCGTGGCCGGACCGACAAGATACTCGAACTCGGCCTGCCGACGCATCGCAAGGCGCAGATCGTGCTGTTCGAAATATTCTGCCGCCAGCCGGGCTCGCCGCGGATCGATCCGAAGAAGCTCGCCGACAAGGGCATGGTGATTCGCCGGGTGCAGGGCAGCCGCTGGCAGGGCTGGATGAAGGCGCCGCGCTCGATCGCCGGCTGGACCTTGATCCCCAATCCCGATGCCGATCCCGGCGTGCGCGGCGATCAGGCCTTCCATGCCGCCAATCGTGCCGCGCGTTCACTGGTCGCCGCGCGCCGTGGCAAGCCGCAATTCCACGAGGACGTGCTGCCCCTGCACATCGTCCCGCCCGACATCTGCGCCAGGCTCGGCCGAACGATCCTGTTCGGAGTGATCCCGGTGGGCGACAGCACGCGCAGCTCGGCGCCGCCGACTCCGATCAACTATGCCGGCATGTCGGGGCAGGCGCGCACCGATCTGGTCGGGCATCTCTCCGAATTCCTCAAGCCGCGCGCGCCGACCAGCCTGCCGCGGGCGGGGCAGGCGCTGCGCCGCAAATGGAATGCGCTCGAGCCCGCGGGGAAGCGTCCCGACGGTACTGCGCGGCCTGCCGATCAGGGGCAGATCAATGCGCTCGGCGTTTTCCTGCAGCAATTGAGCGTCGAGCTCGATGCCTTCGGCACCGGCGCCGAGGCGCGCGCGCTGATGGCGCTGTTGAAGACGATCAGCCTGCCGCTGACCAAGAGCGGGACTCGCGTCACGAGCAGCACCGACGCGGCGACCTTCGTGACGAAAGCGGCGAAAATCCTGATCGATCGCGAGCCCAATGCGAACGACGCGCTCAAGATGCCGCTCGAATGGCCGCGGATCGACGCCAATCTCGGCAATCGGCTGACCCAGGCGGCGCTCCATTGCCTGTCGCGGCGCCATGCCGATCTCGCCGGCTCGCCGGGCAAGTTCGAGGTCGCCAGCGACCAGTTCGCGGTGCGCGGGTTCGTCCGGGTGCGCGGCCATGACGGCTGTGCGGAGAAACTGGTGTGGAGCGCGCCGAGCGAGAAGTTCCGCGTGCTGCCCTGGTGGGACGGCGACGGGCCCGGTACCAAGATCACCTTGCCCGATCTGTCGCAGCTCAAGCGGGTCAAGCCCAACGTCTCGTTCGAAATGCCCCCCGCGATCGCCAACATGCTGAACGGCGACCTGAAAAAGCTCGCCGAGGGCGACGGCAAGACCAGCGGGCCGTCGCTCGGCTTCATCTGTAGCTTCTCGATTCCGATCATCACTTTGTGCGCGTTCATCGTGCTCAACATCTTCCTCGGCCTGTTCGATCTTTTCCTCCGCTGGATGATGTTCATAAAGATCTGCCTGCCCATCCCGATGCCGGCCCCGCCCGAGGAGAGCGACACATGAGCGGGCCGATCCTCACTTCGTCGCGCGGGCCGGACCTGCGCCCGGCGCTCGGTTGGCCGCTGATGCCGGTGCCCGACGCAGACGGGCGGCTTGGTTGGCCCGATCTCGAGGCGTCGATCCGCCAGCGGATCGAGAGCGTGCTGCGCACAGCGCCGGGCGAGCAATTGATGCGGCCGGAATTCGGTGCCGGGCTCGAAGGGCTGATCCATCAGGCCAACACCACCGAAGTGCGCGCGCGCACCCAGGCCCAGATCGCCGCGGCGGTGGGAAGCTGGGAACCGCGCATCCTGCTCGACCGGGTCTCGGTGGCTGCCGCGGACGATCCACGCGAGCTGATCGTCACCATTGCATATCGCATCCGCGCGACCGGCTCGTCCGGGCAGATCGCGGCGCGCGTTCCCGTGGGGAGTGCCTGATGCCTATCCGTCCTCCCGCCCTCGACGATCGCAGCTTCGACGACCTCGTCGCCGATCTGGTTCGCCGCATCCCGGCGCACACCCCCGAATGGACCGACGCACGCGAAGGCGATCCGGGCCGGACCCTGGTCGACCTCTTCGCCTGGTTGGGGGACACGATTCTCTATCGCGCCAATTTGATCCCCGAACGCCAGCGGCTCGCTTTCCTGCGGCTGCTCGGTCAGCAGATGCGCGCCGCCGAGCCTGCGGGCGGGTTGATCGAAGTGGTCATCGACGATCCGCTCGCCAGCGCCGGAATAGTGCTGCCGATGCGCTCGGCGATCGCCAAGCCGGTCAATTTCGAATTGCTTGCCGAACTCAGCGTCCAGCCGGTGACGGGGCGTTGCTACCTCAAGCGCCGCCCCGATGCCCGCGAGAGCGCCGGACTGGCCGATCTGGTGGCCGATCTGCGCCAGCTCTACACCGCGCCGGGCACGCCGACTGCCTATATCACCACTCCGGTGTTCGTCGATGGCGCGGCCGAGCCGGGGGGGCGCGACTTCGTCCATGACAGCATCGATGGCTGTCTGTGGATGGCATTGCTCGCCGCGACCCCCGAGGCCGCCTTGATGCAAAAGGTCGCCAAGACCCTGGGCGGCGGCGATGACAATCGCCGCGTCGCGCTGACGTTGGGGCTCGCGCCGGCGATCACCATGCCCGGCACGCTCGAGGCGATCTCCGCGCGTGCGCCGATCCCCTATGTCTGGGAAATCTGCACCGGGCAGGGCGGCGGCGACCAATATGTCCCGCTCGAGATCCTCGCCGACGGCACCGGCGGGCTGATCCGTCCGGGCACGACGCGGGTGCTGCTGCCCGGCGCCGACGATTTCGGCGTGCCGACCAACGACGTGCTGGCTGACATCAACGCCGGCGTCGGCAATCGCCCGCCGCGGATCGACGATCCCGCCATCGCAGGGCGCATCGTCGCGTGGCTGCGGCTGCGCCCGCTGCCTGCGGCGCGGCTCACTTCGTACAAGCTCGCCTGGGCCGGAGCCAATGCCGGAATGGTGGAGCAGATGCAGACGCTCGGCCGCCAGCAGATCGGCCGCGGGACCGGCAGCTCGGGGCAGAGCTATCCGCTCGGCACGGGCTCGGTCGATCCGGCCAGCCTGATCATCGAAGTCGAGGAGGAAGAGGGGATGCGCGCGTGGCGCCAGATCCCCGATGTCGAGGCGGCGGGGCGCGGCGAGCGCGTCTACAGCCTCGACAGCGAGGCAGGGGTGATCCGCTTCGGCAGCGGCGTGCGCGGCGCGGTACCGGCGCCCAATCGTGCGATCCAGGTGGTGATGATGCGGGCGGGAGGCGGGACGCAGGGCAATATCCCGCCAGGCGCACTCAAGGGGCTGGCGGCACCCGCGGGCGCGCCCAAGCTCAAGCTCAACCAGCCGCTGCCGATGACCGGCGGAATCGATGCCGAGCGTATCGAGGAAGCCGAGGCGCGCATTCCAGCGATGATCCGGCACGGTGGCCGCGCCGTCACCAGGAGCGACATCAAGGAACTCGCGCTGCGCACCCCCGGCGTGCCGGTTGCCCGTGTCGAAGTGCTCGAGCGCTTCAAGCCGCAGCAGCGCCGCGGCGACATTCCGGGCGTGGTCTCGGTGATGGTGATCCCGCAGCGCGCCGGCACCGCCAAGCCGTGCCCGCGCGCCGACCGGACCATGCTCGAAAGCGTATATTCGTGGCTCGATTCCCGCCGGCCGCTGGCGACCGAACTCTATGTCATCGCGCCAGAATATGTGCCGGTGGGCGTTACTGCCGCCGTCGAGCTGGTGGATGCCAGCCAGCGCGATGCCGTGCTCGACATGGTCTCCGAAGTGGTCCGTCGCCATCTCTGGCCCCTCGCGCCCGGCGGTCCCGACGGCCAGGGCTGGCCACTCGGCCGCGCGCTCGACGACCGGCTGATCGAGACGGCGATCGCGCGCGTCCCCGGGGTACGCAGCGTCGCGCCGGTGCGGCTGTTCCAGCGTTCGGCGCGCGGGCGCAACTGGCTGCCGGTCGCCGAGGACCGCACCGGTCGCGGGCTGATCACGCTATCCGCGTGGCAATTGCCCGAACTGGCGATGCTCTCGGTCGGCGTCGGAAGCGCTTCCTCGGCCAGCCTGCCGCCAGGCGCCGATGCGGGCGCGGGCAGCGGCGCCGGCGGGCTCGCCATTCCCGTCGTGCCGGAGCTCTGCTGATGGACGTCAACGGCCTGCCGATGTGGGAGCTTGCCGGGCGCGCCGACTTCGGTCTGGCGCCTTCGGCCAAGCCGCCCTTCATCGCGGACCGGCTTCATTTCAAGGACACGCTCGGCCATCTCCTGCTGTCCGAGAAGCAGCCCGCGCCCGTGCTGACCGAAGTCGAGACCTGGGCGCGAGCGCAAGCCTCGGCACCTTCGCCGGTCGCCGACCAGCTCGGCGGATTCGCGTGGTGGGATGGCGCCTCGAGGACCGTGCAGAGCTCGGGCTTCGCGCCGGGCGCGATCAAGCTGTTCCCGCCCGATCTCGACCCGCCTTATGACGAGCCGCCCAGCATGATCGGCGCGAGCGATCTTGCGCTGGGTGGCGACGACGTTCTCTACATCGCCCGCGACGGCGCGCTGACCTGGCGCGATCTACGCGACCGCTGGCGGCCTGCGCGGATCGTGCGGGACGATTTTCGCGCAGACCTGATCGCGCCGATGCCCGGCGGCGGCGTCTGGGTGTTCGACAAGCTTCATCGCCGGCTCGGGCGGGCGCGGGGCTATCCGCTCCAGTTCTCCGGCTTGCGCGATTCGGATCCGACGCAGTTCGATCCGGTCGAACCCAATCGCAATCCGCCGCGGTTGATCCGGGCGCGTGTCGCGGCGCTGGCGAGCGACTATGAAGTGGTGGCGATGGCTGCCTCTGCCGGTGGCAAGCTCGCCTTGCTGGCATGGGAGCCGGGCGAGGACGCCAGCATCCTCACGCTCGAAGGCAATGCGTTCGCGCGGCGCTTCCGGCTGGAGGGACTGCGCTTCCCCTATTCGCTCGCCTGGGCGGGCCAGGATCGCATCGCGGTGCTGGCCGGCGACAACGGCAAGCCGGCGCGCCAGGCGTTTATCTATCCAGTCGAAGGCGCGCCGACCCCGGCGGTCGCCACCGCGCCGAGCGGGCAGATCCATCCGCTGATCAATCCCGCCGACGCCAAATTCGCCAACAGCCTCGCGCCTGTCCCGCATTATCTCGGTGACGCGGAAGCGGGAGTGGCCACGGTCGAACGCCCGCTCCGCGCCCTCTCCGGCACCAGATATGCGCGCAGCGGATCGGTGCTGATCGGTCCGATCGATGCCGGGCGGCCGGGCTGCGTGTGGCACCGGCTCTATGCCGATGCGGCGGTGCCCGATGGCGGCGCGATCACGATCAACGCGCTGGCGACCGAGGGCCGCGTGCCGCCCAGGCTGCCGGGCGAGGCGCAGGCGCCGGGCTGGGCGCCGCACCGTATCGCCCGTGCGCGCGCCGATGGCATTCCCAGCGCGAGCTGGGTGTCGCAGCCGAGCGAAGTGCCCTTCGCCGAAAGCGCGCTGGGCTGCGTCCCCCGGCCCGATGGCGCCGGGCTATGGACGGTGCTGCTGCAACAGACCGGCCGCAAGGTGCGCCGCGTCGCCGGGCGCTATCTGTGGCTGCACGTCACGCTCGAAGGCGACAGCCAGGCGACGCCCGAACTCGCCGCGCTCAGGGTCTACGCCAACCGCCTGTCATGGCGGGACCAATATCTGCCGGCATTCTATCGCGAACCGCTCAGCGGTCCCGATGCAGTGGCGGCCGGACCGGCGACGCCCAACGACTTTCTTGAACGCATGCTGCACCTCTACGAAGGCGTGCTGACCGAGACCGAGGGACGCATCGCCGGATCGTGGCTGCTGACCGATCCCGCCGCGGCGCCCGAGGCCGCTTTGCCGTGGATCGGCGCGTGGATCGGAGTGGAGATCGACCCCGCCGACAGCGCCGAGCGCACCCGCCAGGCCTTGCTCGCGGCGCCCTATACCGCCGCACTCAACGGCACGCTGGGGGGGCTGCTGGCCGCGCTCGAGCTCGGGACCGGGGGCCGCCTTTATCAGGGCGCGCGGATCGATCCGAACGAGCGTGCCCCGGCGCCCGGCGCACTCGCCGTCGCCAGCGTCGGCGATACCGCGACCCGCGCGCTTGCGCTCGGCATGGCGCAGGGCGGCGCGTGCACGATGCTCGCGGGCGGCGCGGTGACGCGCGGCAGCATCGTGGTGGTCGAGGGCTTCCGCCTGCGCCGCACTTTCGCGACGATCCTCGGCACCGATCTCAACGAGGAAGAGGACCCGCTGACGCTAGGCCTGACTCAATCGGGCAACAGCTTCGTCGGCGACACGCTGATCCTCGGTGATGTCGCGCGGCAGGAACTGCTATCGCTCTTCCGCCCCGAGATCGACCGCGCGCGCAGCGGTGACACCCAGGCGGTCCAGCAATTCTACGCGCGGCTCGCGCACCGCGTGCTCGTGCTGGTGCGCGGCGTGAGCGACCGGAACGAAATGGCGCGGCTCAAGGACGTGATCGAGGCCGCAGTGCCGGCGCATGTCGAGGCGAGCATGCATCAGGCACGCCGCCCGCTGATCGTCGGCGCGGCGTCCCTGGTCGGCATCGATTCATGGCTCGACGAGCCCGAGCCGTTCGAAGTGGTGCGGCTGGGCCGCTCGATCCTCGGCGAGGGCGATTTCGTCGCGGGATCGGGCGGACTGGACCAGCGCGCCGACGGGCCGGTGCCGATCCGCCCGAGCGCGCGGGTCAGCGGGCCGGCCGTGGTCAGCGCCGGGCAAGCTTTCGTGCTGAGCGCGATCGGATCGAAGGGCGCACCCGGCAGCAACATTACCCGCCACATCTGGACGTGGGACGATTGAGGAGCAGCGACAATGGCGACGTTCAAACCCAATGTGCCGGTGGTCCAGAAGGAGCCGGTGGTCAGCGTCGACGTGACCGCGGCGAATCCCCTGACCGTGGGCAAGCACACTTTCATCCTCACCGTGGTCGACGATAGCGGCAACGAGTCCGACAAGGTCTCGATCGACGTCATCGTGCGCGACACCGATCGGCCCACCGCGGTGATCGATCTGGTCGACAAGAGCGGCAACATCATCAATCCGCCGGTAGTCGCGCCAGGAGCCAGCTTCATCCTGTCGGCGGCGCGCTCGAAAGACGCCACCAGCAACATCAAGGAATATCGCTTCACCATGGATCCGGCGTAACCGCGATGGTCACGCTGGCGCCCGGCAAGGCCTTCTCCAGCTCGCAGCCGACGGTTGTGGTGGAGAATGCGCTCGCGTCCGGCGCCCATGTGTTCCAGCTGGTCGTGGTCGACGACAGCGGCAATGCCAGCGCGCCGGTCCAGCTGGTGGTGAACGTGTCGAAGCCGGCGCCGAAGTCCGAGCCGACCCCCACGCCGCCGACCCGCGTCCCCGATCCCGAGAGCCTGCGCCCCGTCGATACGATCAACCCGGCGGTGCTGCGCAACCTCAACCTCCGCAACGTCAAACCCAAATAGGAATCGCCGATGAGCACGCTCCTCGCCACCGATCCCCTGGCAGCTCCGCTCAGGCCAGAGCGCGTCAATTACGCGACCGGGGTGCTGCTTCAGGCGGAGGATTTCCGGGATGAGCAGACCTATCATCGCGGCCGGCTCGCCATGGCGCTGCGCCATATCGCGGGCTTCGGCACGATCGCCGGGCTGCGCGTGCGCGCGCCCGCCGCGGGAGACAATGACCTCGAACTCCGCATCGAGCCGGGCGTGGCGCTCGACCGCTATGGCCGGCTGATCGAACTGGGCGAGCCTTATTGCATCCGCCTCGCCAACTGGTTCGCGGCGCAGGAGACCGGCAAGCTGCGCACCGCGGTGCACCGTGCGCCCAATGTCGATTTTCCGGCGGCGGTGGTCGCGGATGTATTTCTTTCGGCCAAGGATTGCGCGCGCGGCATGACCCCCAGCGTCGCCGCGGGGCCGTTCGACGCGCTCGATGCTCTGGTCCCCGCGCGGCTCGCCGAGGAGCCGCAACTCGAGCTGGTGCTGCGTGCCGAAGCCGATCCCATCCCCAGCCCGACCAATCACTGGCCCGACGCCGGTGCCAGCCGCGACGACAGGCTCAACGCGGTGCTCGGCTCGTGGGATAGCGGGCTGACCGGCGCCGGCGACGAGGAGCTCGATCCGCTCGCTGAACAAGTCGCCGGCACAGATCCGTCTTCGGTGCTCCTCGCACGCGTGGCGATCCCGGTGCAGCTCGCCGCCGACGCCCCGTCGAGCGTCCGCCCGGCGATCGATGCCGCACGGCCGTCGGTCGACAACCGTGTCCGCCCCTTCATCTTCCTGCCCGGCAAGTGGAGCGGCCGCGCGCCCGCCGCCGGGGCGCTCGTCGAACCTTGAGAGGAACTGATCATGACCGAACTCGCCAAGGCAAGCGGCCGCTCGATCATCGAAGTGGCGGACAGTGCCGAAGCTGCGCGGCTCGCCGGCAGCGGCACCGTTTCGCAGGATTCGCTGGATGACGATCTCTCCGGCGGGCCGCTGATCCTCGACGGGCTGCGGCGGCGGCCGCGCTATTTCGACGGCCGCTTCCTCACCGGCGCCGATCTGACCCGCGACCAGGATTATGTCCGTCAGCGGCAGGCCGACATGGCGCGTGCCAGCGGCGCGGGCGTGATCAGCGGGCTGCAGGTGGCGGTGGCGTCCAGTGTGCGCGGCCAGACGGTGCGCATCCAGCCAGGGGTCGGGCTCACGCCATCCGGCGACGTGGTCATGCTCGGCAAGCGCCAGGACGTCCCGATCCTCGACATGCCGGTGACCCGCCAGCTCGATGCCGCGCTTGGGCTTTCGGCCGAGCCGCGGGTGCCGCTTGGGCGGCGCAGCGGGATGTTCGTGCTCGCGCTGCGCGCCGTCGAGTTCACTGCCAATCCGATCGCCGCCTATCCGCGCAGCATCACCGGGCAGCGCACCGTCGAGGATGGCGACATCATCGAGGCGACGGCGATCACCTTGATCCCCTATCCCGATCTTAGCGGCGCCGCGACCCTCAGTGCAGCGCG
>JASLBO010000436.1 GCA_030146605.1 Sphingomonas sp.
GGGGAACCGATGAAATCCGCCTTTACCCGCCGTGCCCTTCGTTCGAGCGCGGCCGTCGCTGCCTTGCTCTATGCCGCCACCGCATTCGCCCAGGACACCGCCACGACGCCCGAGGCTGAAGCCGGCGACATCGTCGTCACCGCGCAGCGCCGTGAACAGCGGCTGGTCGACGTGCCCGTCTCGGTAGCAGTGATCGAGGGCGACTCGCTTCGCGATTTCCAGGCGGCGGGCGACGACACGCTCGCGCTCGCCGGCCGCGTCCCCGGCCTTTATGCCGAAACCACCACGGGACGCATCTTCCCGCGCTTCTACATTCGCGGCCTAGGCAATATCGACTTCTACCTCGGCGCGTCGCAGCCGGTGTCGATCGTCCAGGACGATGTCGTGCTCGAGCACGTCGTGCTCAAGTCGAACTCGGTCTACGATCTCGACCGCGTCGAAGTGCTGCGCGGCCCGCAGGGCTCGCTGTTCGGCCGCAACACCACTGCCGGCATCATCAAGTTCGATACGATCCGCCCCAGCGACACCTTCCAAGGCCGCGCCGCTCTCTCGGTCGGCGAGTATGCCAGCACCAATATCGATGCGGGCTTCGGTGGCCCGATTGTCGACGGCTTGCTGTCGTTCCGCGTCTCGGGTCTCTACCAGCATCGCGACGATTGGGTGGATAACACCTATACCAGCCCGAGCTTCGACGGGACGCGCGGCAGCTTCAACGCGATGGGCGGTTTCGATGACCGCAACCTGCGCCTCCAGCTCCGCCTCACCCCCAGCGACCGCCTGACCTTCGATCTTTCCGGCCATGGCCGCTGGTACGAGGGCACCTCGACGCTATTCCATCGCGGCGCGCTGGTGAAGGGCTCGAACAGCGTCGAGAACGAGCCGCGTGACCGCGTCGCCTATGACGAGGCGATGGACAATCCGCAGGCGTATGACACCTATGGCACGTCGCTCCGCGCGAGCTACGATCTCGGCGGCGCAGTGCTGACCTCGATCTCGGCCTGGGAAACCACGTCGGGCTATAGCCGTGGCGATACCGACGGCGGTGCGGCGCCCTTGTTCACCGGCAACGCCTTTTACGGCCAGTCGCAGGGCAATGTTCAAGATCTCGACCAGTTCAGCCAGGAGCTGCGCATCGCCAGCCCCGGCACCGGCCGGTTCAACTGGCAGTTCGGCGGCTATTATTTCGACTCGCGCGACACCACCGATTTCTACCAGCGCCGTGTCTTCCTCACGACGCCGTTCAGCGCGACCAACCCCAACAGCAACAACCCCAATAACTGGGTGCGCCTGCGCAACATCAACACCAGCTGGGCCGGCTTCGGCCAACTGAGCTATGAGCTGGTCCCCAACCTGACGCTCACCGCGGGCGCGCGCATCACCAACGACAGCAAGTCGACCCGGCTGGTCAAAACCGCCGATAGCGGCACCGGCGGGGTGACCTATCCCGGTCGCCGTTTCGTCGAGCTCGAGGACACCCGCGAGAGCTGGGACGTCAGCGCGCTCTATAAGCTCGGCGACAATGCCAGCCTCTATGCCCGCGTCGCCAAGGGCTTCCGCGGCCCGACGATCCAGGGCCGTTCGGCGGTGTTCAACTCTGACTTCACCACTGCCGATTCGGAGACGATCCTGTCCTGGGAAGCCGGGATCAAGGGAACCGCGCTCGACAATCGCGTGCGCTTCAACCTCAACGGCTTCTACTACACCGTCGACAACATCCAGCTGAACGCCAATGACCTCGACGGCAACGGCGTCCTGCTCAACGCCGACAAGGCGGAGGCGTATGGCGTTGAGGCCGAGCTCGACGTCCGCCCGATCGACAATTTCGCGCTCTCGCTCGGCGGCAGCTGGCTGCACACCGAGATCAAGGACAGCGCCGCGCTGGCGCAGGTCTGCGTCCTCGGCGGCACGGTCGTCTGCACGGTCAACGATCCGACCGTGAACATCGCCGGCCGCGGCACTTTTGCCCGGATCGACGGCAACCGCCTGCCCAACGCGCCCGAATATAATCTCAACGTCGCGGCGCGCTACGACATCCCGACCGGGAACGACGGCAAGTTCTTCGTCTCGACGGACTGGAATTTGCAGGGCTTCACCAGCTTCGTGCTCTACGACACCGCAGAGTTCACTTCGGATGGCAACTTCGAGGGCGGTCTCAAGATCGGCTATGAAGGCAAGGGCGGTGATTGGGAAATCGCCGCGTTCGCACGCAACATAACCAACGAGAAGAACCTCAAGGGCGTGATCGAGAACTACATGGCCGCGGTGTTCAACGATCCGCGGATCATCGGCGTCTCGTTCAGCACGCGGACGCGCTGAGCAGTCCGATTCCCGTCTCTGCAAGCAGGGAGGGGCCCATACAGGGCTCGGCGCGCATGCGTCGGGCCCTTTATCTTTTGCGCTCGATCTCGATGGGTTCCCTTACGCCCGCCGCCCGCCTACATGCGCCCCTCTTATGGCCCGTCCCCGTCCCGCTACCTTCGATAAAGTGAAGACCGTCGCCGAGAACCGGCGCGCGCGGTACGAATATTTCATCGACACGGTCTACGAGGCCGGGCTTGCACTGACCGGAACCGAAGTGAAGTCGTTGCGCTTCGGCGAGGGGTCGATCGCCGAAGCCTACGCCGAAGTGAAGGAGAACGGGGTGTGGCTGG
>JASLBO010000461.1 GCA_030146605.1 Sphingomonas sp.
ATCCGAAGGACTTCCCGCGGGACGGCAGCGGCAAGCTCTATCTCTATGCCTATGGCGCGTACGGCTATGCGATCCCGCCCGGCTTCTCGACCAGCCGGATGTCGTTCCTCGATCGCGGCATGGCCTTCGCAATCGCGCATATTCGCGGTGGCGACGATCTCGGCCAGACCTGGTATCACGCCGGCAAGCTGGAAAAGCGCGAAAATACGTTCAACGACTTCGTCGACGTGGCGAGGGGGCTGATCGAGCGCGGCTTCACGCATGCCGGGGGAATCGCGATCGCCGGACGCTCGGCGGGTGGCGAGCTGATGGGCGCGGTGGTCAATTCGGATCCCGAATTGTGGGGCGCGGTGGTCGCCGACGTGCCGTTCGTCGACGTGCTCAACACGATGCTCGACGCCGAGCTGCCGCTGACGCCGGGCGAGTGGCCCGAATGGGGCAATCCGATCGAGGATCCCAAGGCGTTCGAACTTATCCGGTCCTATTCGCCCTACGACAATGTCCGCGCGCAGGCCTATCCGCCGCTGTTCATCTCGGGCGGGCTCAACGATCCGCGGGTGACCTATTGGGAACCCGCCAAATGGGCGGCGAAGCTGCGCGCGACCAAGACCGACGGCAATGTGCTCGTGCTCAAGACCAATATGGGCGCGGGGCATGGCGGCAAGTCGGGGCGGTGGGAGAGCCTGAAGGAAGCGGCGGACGAGATGGCGTTCGTGCTGTGGCAGCTGGGGGTGGAGGCGTAGCGGCGGGGAGGTCGCGCGTACGGCGCCTCAACCCTCCCCCTCCGGGGCCGGTTTGATCCGCCGCCCTATCGCCCCGCCCGCTCGGTCAGCCGGCTTTCGCGGTGGCAGGTGTGGCAGAAGGCGAAGTCGAATATTTCGCTGAGCACCCAGGCCTGGCTTTCCAGGTTCCATTCGGCCCATGCGTCGCGCGTCACGGCCACGCTGCCGCACCGTTCGCACGCATATTCTACCCGACGAGCGCCGCCTTCTGCCACCCGCGCATGGTGGCACGCTTCGGCTCCGCTTCGGACGAAAGTGTATCCGTTATGGAGGCGTCTGTGGCGTTCGCCGTGGCGGGTCAGCCGCGCGGCTGCTGCTCGACCGGAACCGGGGTGAGTTCGTAGATGTCGACCTGTCGTCCGTCGATGCCTGCCACTGCAAGCCGCCAGCGGAACCCGCCGACGCGCTCGACCACGCCGACCATGTCGCGCGCGGGTTCGATGCCGTACCCGATCGAATTGTCGCCGGCGCGGCGCTGGCGCGCGCCGAGGAAGACGTAGCGCTTGCCGTCGAGATAGAAATAGCCCGCAGCCGGATCGCTGCCGGTCTGCTTGACGAAAGCGACGCCCTCGGACGTGCCGGACACGTAGCAAAAATCGTTTGCGGAGCTACGCACGGTGGCCGCGCCGCGCCGCGCGGTGCGCAGCTTGACCACACGGCAGCGATAGGATCCGGGTGTCAGGCCGGGCATGTCGAGCGCCGCCTGCGGATCGACCAATTTCCCCTGCGCGACGCGGACGCGCGGGGTCAGCTTCGCATGCAGGTCGCCCCAGTTCGCGCGCAAATCCTCGAGCCGGGCCGCATCTTTGAGCCGGATCGAGACGCGCCACGCCGGAGGCTCCTCGACCTTGACGGTGCTGACCAGCACCACCTGTGGCGGGGGAGCCTTTGCCGCGCAGGCGGCGAGCGTTGCGCATAAAATGAGCGTGACGACGCGCCGATACATTGGCGACCTCCGATCCACGTTTCCAATTGTCGAAACCGTTACCGAAAGATGAACCTCAGGCGTTAACGAACCGTAAACGTGCCGCCGATTTGTTTGCGCTGCAGCAAGGGCGCGGCCGGTTTTCCTCCGGCCGCGCCGTTCCCGGCTCAGAAGTGGGCGATGATGCCCGCGACCGGCTGGAAGCTGTTGAAGTTGCCGAAGCTGTTCACTTCGAGGCGGAAACGGATGCCCGAATTGCCGGTGATCCCGCCGAGCCCGATATCCTTGGGGCCGACTTCGACGCCGAGACCGGCGGTGATATCGTGGAAGTCGCGGCTGTCATCGCCGAGTGCGTCGAAATTGACCCACTGATAACCGGCCTTGCCGTAGATCAGGCCGCTGTCGCCCATGCGGAAGCCTGCGCGGCCGGCAACGCCATATTCCCAGTCGATCGCGCCCTTGACGCCCTTGGTGGCATTGCCTTCCACGCCGACGAACACCGGGCCGAGCGGCACGTTGACGCCGACCACGCCCTGGACAATGCCGCCGTCGAAATCGCGGCCGCCGGGTGCTGCCGGGATGCCTGCGGTGCGATTATAGGCATTGTCGTCGAACTGCTCATAGCCGCCCATGATGCCGAAATAGGGTTCGATGCCGAAGCCCGGCGAGCCGTCGGGCGCCTGGCCCGCCTCGACATTCGCGTCCGAGGTGGTTTCCTGCGCGAAGGCGGCAGTCGGAAGAGCCGCGGCGAGTGCCGCGACGGCGATGAGTGTACGCATGTTGAAAAACCTCGTGACGCTGGTGTTACTCGCCGATGCCGCAACCCGGATACGCTGGGCACGCGCGGCATCGGTGGGGGCAGAAGCGACGAGCAGCGTGTTTGTTGCACTGCAACCGGGAGCCGGCTGCGAAGCTGGAGAAGTGTGGCATAAAGGCCACGCTTCCTGAGCCTGCGATAAACGGGGCCTATTCCGCCGCGCGCATCTCGGGTTCGTCGAGCACCTCTTCGGGGAGCGCCCAGACGAGGTCGCCTTTATGCAGCACGCGGCCGTCCTGCGCCTGGACCGTCACCGGAGCAATCGGCCGGCGGTCACGCGCGTCGACGAGCACGGGAAAAGCAGGGACGCAGGTCTCCCAGCGTTCGCCCCATTGGCGGAGTGCGATCATCGTGGGGAGCAGCGCATGGCCCTTGTCCGTAAGGCGATATTCGATCTTGC
>JASLBO010000479.1 GCA_030146605.1 Sphingomonas sp.
CCCATTTCTCGCTCAACATCATCAACATCACCGAATCGGCAGTGGCCAATATCGTCAATGCGGCAACTGCGATCGGGGACCGTGCCGCGTTCCTCAATGCCGGCGCATGGGCCCACCCGCACCGCATCGGCGTATTCACGGAGATGCACTGCAATACGGACCCCGCAAACGCCGGAGCGCTCGCGTTTCAGCCGGGCGACAAGTTCTATTATTTGAATCCGGCGACTGCCGGCTATATCGGCATCGTCAGGGTACCGGGCAACTGGAAGTATTTCGGCGCGCTGGTCTAGAATCCCGGCGGAAATGTCCTGAAGCCGGAATCACCGCCAAGTTGAATATCTACGCCGCCGTGGTGAAGATCGGCCACGGCGGCATCGATAGATAGCGACAATGGCCTCGGCAGGGTTCCCGGCCTTCCCGCGCCAAAGCTCATGAAGCGCGCTGCGTCTGGCGTTCGCGCAGGTGCAGATAGCGCTGGTTGAAGTCGCTGACGTCGCGGAGCCGCCGCCAGTCGGGGACGCTGATGTTGCGGCGGCTGCGCACGATCAGCCCCTCGCCCTCCAGCGCCTTGAGCACCCGGTTGACATGGACCGGGGTGAGCCCGGTGGTGTCGGCCAGCTGCTCCTGTGTCATCGCCAGCTCGAAGCCACGCTCGGGGACAGCGAGCCCCTGCGCCTCCAGCCGCAGCGCGAACTCGCAGAGCAGATGCGCGAGCCGGCTGCGCGAGTCGCGGCGGCCGACATTGACCACCCATTCGCGCCAGACCGAGGCTTCGATCAGCGTCGTCACCACGATCGCCTTGCCTATCTCAGGCCGTTCGGTCGAGATCGTCTGGAGCGCCGCGACAGGGACTTCCGCCACTTGGCCCCGGGTCAGCATCTGGACGTTGTGATCGGCGACGTCGAGAAACAGGTTCTGGAAGTCGAGCGCCTCGCCGGGGATGTGCACGCCGATGATCTGGCGCCCGCCGCTTCCGGTGATCTTCTGGCGACAGGCGAGGCCAGAGACCAGGATGCTGCAAATCCGCGGGGAATCGCCCTCGCGCGCCGTATAGGTCGCGGCGTCGAGCCAGCGTAGCTTGAACGGCAGCGCCATCAGCGCCGCGCGGTCTTCCCGCGACAGCAGATGATTGCGTCCCAGCTGCCGGATAAGCAAATGAAGCGGGTGATCGGCGCCTGCGATGTCATCCTCTCCCGCTATGAGGGCGGGAGCATGAAGCATCTCTCAGTCGCCAACGCCCCGAAATGAAATGACGATACCACAATCATAACATGAGCGACGGAAAATCACTCAAACATATGTGGTGCTGGCCGCCGATGACGTGCGTTTCACTGGTACGTTCTGGATTCGCCTAGAAGATCTTCTGCACCAGCGGCTCGATCCGCAGCGTCACCACGTCGACGCCGGCGGGCCGTGTCGCGGCGAACAGGATCGCTTCGGCGACCTGCGCCGGATCGAGCATCTTGTGCTCGGCGATCTGCTGCGCGCGCTCCTCGGCCGCATAAGGCTGCATCGCGCTGCCGATCGCGCCCGGCTCGATCAGCGTCAGCCGGATGCTCTCGGGGATCAGTTCCTTGCGGAGCGTCTCGGCGAAGCTGGCGACCCCGCCCTTGGCGGCATTGTAGACGCTCTCGCCCACCGCCTTGATATGGACGCTGATCGAGCCGACGAGGATGATCATCCCCTCGCCTGTCCCGCTCGTCTTGATCCGCTCGATCGCGCTTTTGGTGCAGGCGACATAGCTCGCCAGATTGCTCTCGAGGACATAGCGCCAGCCCGCATCGTCCATCTCCATCAGCGGCCCCGAGCCCACCCCGGCGCAGGCGACGAGAATGTCGAGCCCGCTTAACCAGTCGTCGGCCCGCTCGAACAGCCGCGCGACGCCGGTCTGGTTGGACAGGTCCGCGGTCACCGCCTCGATCCGGTCGCCGCCGATCGCCTCGACCACCGCGCGCAGCTGCAGTTCGTCGCGGTCGGTGATCAGCACGCGCGCGCCGCCCGCGATCATCCGCTCGGCCACGGCCCGGCCGACGCCTCCCGCTCCGCCGGTGATCAGCACACGCTTGTCGTTCAGCATCCCGCCTCTCCTTTGCGCGGCCAACGGCGCCGGCGCGGGATCGATCCGCGCGCCCGATCATTGCTGCCCGCATGCCGATCGCCGCCGCCTTGTTCGATCTCGACGGAACCCTCGTCGACAGCAACGACTTCCACATCCACGCCTGGCACCGAGCCTTTGCGGAGGCGGGCTTCCAGATCCCGGTCGGCACGATCCGCGGCCAGATCGGCAAGGGCGCCGACAATCTCGTCCCCACGCTGCTGCCCGATCTCGCCGGGGACCGCATCGAGGCGCTGGCCGAGGCCGAAGGCGCGATCTTCCAGCGCAGCCTCGATCAGGTCCGCCCCTTCCCCCACGCGCGCGACCTGCTCGCCCGCGTCCATGAAGCGGGAAGCAAGGTCGTGCTCGCTTCCTCGGCGAGCGGCGAGCAGCTCGATCACTATATCGCGCTGCTCGGTGCGCGCGATCTGATCGACGACGCCACCAGCAAGGACGATGTCGAACGCTCCAAGCCCGACCCCGACATCTTCGCCGCCGCACTCCGCCAGGCCGGCGTGGCGCCCGAAGCGGCGATCGCGATCGGCGACACGCGCTGGGACGTGCTCGCCGCGGCGCGGTGCGGGATCCGCACGATCGGCGTCCTTTCGGGCGGCATCGCCGAAAGCGAGCTTCGCGCGGCGGGCGCCGTGGCGATCTACGCCGACGCCGCGGCGTTGCTCGACGATTACGCGGCCTCGCCGCTCGCCGGCTAGCCAAATCCCGGCCGCGGCCTTATTCGGCACGCATGGCAACCGAACTCTACGACCTCAGCGTCCCCGCCTTCCTGCGCGGCTTCAAGGCGATGGCCGCGTTCCTCGAAAAGGCGCGCGCGCATGCCGACGAACAGGGCGTCGCGCATGACGATCTGCTCAACGCACGCCTCTACGCGGACATGGCGCCGCTGACCTCGCAGGTCCAGCGTGCCAGCGACGCCGCCAAATTCGCCGCCGCGCGGCTCGCGGGCGTCGAGGCGCCGGCGATGCCTGACACCGAAGCCAGCTTCGACGCGCTCCAGGCCCGCATCGCCGCGACGGTCGAATTCCTCCATTCGGTCCCGCGCGACGCGATCGACGGCCGCGAAGACGCCGATGTCGAGCTCAAGACGCCGTCGCGCAGCTTCCAGTTCAAGGGGCTCGGCTATGTCCAGGGCTTCGCGCTGCCGAACTTCTATTTCCACCTCACCACCGCCTACGCCATCCTGCGCCACAAGGGCGTGCCGCTCGGCAAGATGGACTATCTCGGCGGAATGGGATGACCCGGATCGCGGTGATCGGCGCCGGCGCGATCGGCGGCACGCTCGCCGCGTGGCTGGCGCAGGCGCACGAGGTGACGGTGTGCGCCCGCACCCCGCTCGCCGATCTCGAGATCGAGACTCCCGAACGCACGATCCGCGCGAGCCCGCGCATCCTCACCGATCCGGCCACGGCCGAGGCGGTCGACTGGGTGCTCGCCACCACCAAGACCTATGACTGCGCCGCCGCCGCTGCGTGGCTGCCCGGACTGATGGGCGCGGATACCCGGCTCGCGGTGATCCAGAACGGCGTCGAGCAGCGCACCCGCTTCCCGATGGTGCCGCCCGAGCGGACGGTGCCGGTGATCATCGACCTTCCCGCCGAGCGCACCGCCCCCGGCCGCATCGTCCAGCGCCGCGACGGCACGATCCTCGTCCCCGAAGGCGAGGCGGGCGAGGCTTTCGCCGCATTGTTCGCCGACACCGTGATCGCCGCCGAAACCACCCCCGATTTCACCACCGCCGCCTGGCGCAAGCTCGCGATCAACTGCGCCGGGATCGTCAGCGCGATCACCCGCCGCGCCGCCGAGGTCGCCAATGACGAGGGCGCCGCCGAGGTAATGCGCGGCCTGGTGCGCGAATGCATCCAGGTCGGCCGCGCCGAGGGCGCGACCTTGCCCGACAGGCTCGCCGATCAGGTCGTCGAATGGACGCGCAAGGCCCACCCGGATTCGGTCAATTCGCTCCACGCCGATTTCCTCGCGGGGCGCCCGATGGAGCTCGACGCGCGCAACGGCGTGATCGTCCGGCTCGGCGAGAAGCACGGCATCCCCGCGCCGCTCAACCAGGCGCTGGCGGCAGTGCTGGCGGCTGCCCGCTAAAATCCTCCCTCGCGAAGCGAGGGGGGTGGCAGGCGCAGCCTGACGGAGGGGGCGCCTCCGCCGGCGAAACGCTCGTGGAGTGCAGGGCCGGATCGTCCCCCGGACGATCCTCGAACCTGCGGGGCAGGTTCGACCCCGCACTCCCCCTCCACCAGCTTCGCTGGTCCCCCTCCCCCGCTGCGCGAAGGAGGATTTTTCAAATCTCCACGATACGGTTGCCCAGCCGCTCGGCCTCGCCGCGATCATGCGTCACCATCAGGATCGGCAGCCCCAGCGCGTCGCGCAGCCGCTCGATCAGTCCCATGATCTCCTCGCGCCGCGCCCGGTCGAGCGACGACAAAGGCTCGTCCAGCAGCAGAAACCGCGGATTGGCCAGCAGCGCCCGCCCGATCGCCACGCGCCGCGCCTCGCCCCCCGAAAGCGTCCGCGGCCAGCGGTCGAGCAGCCCCGCCAGCCCGAGCAACGCGATCGTCTCGTCGACATCGATCGCCCCCGCCCCCGCCCCCGCCCGCCAGCCATAAAGCAGATTGGCTC
>JASLBO010000515.1 GCA_030146605.1 Sphingomonas sp.
CCAGCATGTTCTCGACCGCGCCGTCCTTCAGCGTGTCGGTCAGCTCGATGCGGTCGCCATAGGCCGCATCGCCGCCGGGATTGACGATGACGATATTACCCTCGGCGACGACCTGGCCGGTCTTGCGGTTCCAGACGATGCGGTCGGCGCGGAGACGATCGCTGCGCCGGCTCAGCCGGACCTCGCCGGCGGCGGTGACGACGTCGTTCTCGTAATCATAATCGAGCTGGTCGGCGGTGAACTGGACCTCCTGGGGGTCGGCCGAGGTCGCCTCGGTCGACGGGGCAGGGGGCGTGACGCCGCGATCCTGGAACTCAGGGCTCGGCACCGACGGGGCCGGGGGCAGATCGGGCTGGCGCGCGGGCGCCTCGCTCGGATCGGCGGTCTCCTGCGCCCGCGCCTGTGCGGCGAGGCACAGGCCCAGAGCGGCAGACAGCAGCAAGGCCTTGCGCGTAACGACGATTCCCACCTTTGACTTCACTCCCGGGCACGCGGCACCGCTCGCCCTATCGCAGCGGTTGCGGCATCGCAATGTCGCGTGCGTTGGCCCGAACGCGCGGAGGCGCTATCAGGAGCCATGCAGGTCGACTTCTACCATCTCACCCAGGTCCCGCTCGAACGCGCGCTGCCCCAGATCGCCGAGAAGGTGCTCGCCACCGGCGGGCGGCTGGTGATCGTCGCCGGCGACGCGGCGCAGCGCGCGAAGCTGGACCAATTGCTGTGGAGCTATGCGCCCGAGAGCTTCATGCCGCATGGCCAAGCCGGGGGCGAGGACGATGCGCGCCAGCCGGTGCTGATCGCCGAAGCGCCCGAAGCCGCGAACGGCGCCCGGCACATCGCGCTGGTCGATGGCGTATGGCGCGAGGAGGTCTTGGGGTTCGACCGGGCCTTCCATTTCTTCGATGAGGAAGGAATCGGCGCGGCACGGGCGGCGTGGAAGGGGCTTGCGGATCGCGAAGGGGTGACCCGGAATTATTGGAAGCAGAACGACGCGGGGCGCTGGGAGAAGGCGGCGTAGCCCGCGAACTTAACGAACATCGCGCATATGCGGGCAGCGCAGGTGATCGACGATGCAAATAGCGGCCGTCGGCGCACGACGGCACTGCGATTCCATCACGCCAAATCCTACATTGCAAGGGCCCCGGCTTGCATCCACGCCGCCCGGGGATTAGGGAGCCGCGACTTTCCCCAACTCAAGATACAGGAGCCGCACGGCCATGGCCGCGACCCGGACCTTTTCGATCATCAAGCCCGATGCCACCCGCCGCAACCTGACCGGCGCGGTCACCAAGATGCTCGAGGACGGCGGCCTGCGCGTCGTCGCCTCGAAGCGCATCCAGATGACCCGCGAGCAGGCCGAGGGCTTCTACGCGGTCCACAAGGAGCGCCCCTTCTTCAACGATCTGGTCGAGTTCATGATCTCGGCTCCGGTCGTGGTGCAGGTTCTCGAGGGCGAGAACGCGATGCAGCGCAACCGCGACATCATGGGCGCGACCAACCCCGCAAACGCCGAGCCCGGCACGATCCGCAAGGAACTGGCCGAGTCGATCGAGGCGAATTCGGTCCACGGTTCGGATTCGGACGAGAATGCGGCGATCGAGATCGCCTATTTCTTCAAGCCGGAAGAAATTGTCGGCTGAGCCGTCGCTCTCCGGAGCGGCGGTGAGAGTGGAGCGCCGGTGGGGCTGAGACCCTGCCGGCGCTTTTCTTTGTGCGTTGTCCCGGATCCGGCCGGGGATGACGGTAGAATGGTACAATCGTGTTGATCTGGATTGAGGGCCGCAACTTACTGTTTTGCGGCGCATTTCAATCTGCATGCCTCAGTATTTCTTCAGCCTGCGAACCCCTGACGCCCACCCCTCGCTTGGCGAGCACGGCGGCGTTTTCCCTGACCTCCGGACGGCGCTTGCCGAGGCCAATTCCACGGCGCGGTCGCTGATCCACAAGCGGGTGCGGCGTGCTCCGGTCAATCTGCACGGCAGCATCGATGTCGAGGACGAACGGCGCCAGCCGATCGCGCGCATCCTGCTCGCCGATGTCGCCCGCCAGATCACCTGATCGCGCGCCAATGACCGAACTGCCCCAGGCGATCCCCGAGCCGGCGCCGATTCCGCCCCCGCAGGATGCGCCCTTTGAAGGGCGCATTCGCCTCCACGTCGATGCGCGCGATGTGGATCGCCGCATCTTCAAGGCGCGCGAGACGATCCCGGTGCGCCGGGCGGGCGAGATGACATTGCTCTTCCCGAAATGGCTCCCCGGCTATCACGCGCCGCAAGCGCCGATCGAATTGTTCGCCGGGCTGAAAATCACCGCCGGCGACCGCGACCTCGCGTGGAAGCGCCATCCGGTGGACGTGCATGCCTTCACCTTCGAAGTTCCCGAGGGCGTGGCGGCGATCGAGGCGGAGTTCCAGTTCCTTTCTCCGACGAACAGTTCGCAAGGGCGAGTCGTGGTCGGGCCGGCGCTGCTCACGCTGCAGTGGAATACGGTGCTGCTATATCCTTCGGGCCATTATTCGCGGCAGATCCAGGTGGAGCCGAGCCTGACGCTGCCCGAGGGCTGGCAGCTGGCGTCGGCGCTCGCGGTTTCGCGAAGCGACGGCGCGACCACGCATTTCGAGCCGGTCCCGCTGGATGTGCTGGTCGATTCGCCGGTGTTCGCCGGGCGGCATTTCCGCCGGGTGCCGCTCGACGAGCGCGAGCAGGTGCACCTCAACATGGTGGCGGACTCCCCCGAACTGCTCGCGGCCACGCCCGAGCAGATCGCGCCGCATCGTGCGCTGATCGCGGAGGCCGACGCATTGTTCGGGACGCGCCATTTCGACCGCTACGAGATATTGTTCGCGCTGAGCGAGGAAGTCGGCAGCATCGGCGTCGAGCATCACCGCTCGTGCGAGGCCGCGACCATCCCGCGCTATTTCGCCGACTGGGATGACAGCTTCTCGCGGCGCGACACGATCCCGCACGAATTCGTCCATAGCTGGAACGGCAAGCGCCGGCGCGGGGCGGATTCGTGGACCCCGAGCTTTCACCGGCCGATCCGCAACAGCCTGATGTGGGTCTATGAGGGCCAGACCCAATATTGGGACCGGGTGCTGTGCGCGCGTTCGGGATTGTGGCGGGCCGACGATGCGCTGCAGGCGCTGGCGTTGACCGCGGCGACGCACGCGGTGCGCGCCGGCAGCCGCTGGCGCCCGATGAGCGACACGACGCGCGACCCGATCATCGCCGCACGCGCGCCGCTTCCCTGGGCGAGCTGGCAGCGCAGCGAGGATTATTATTCCGAAGGCGCGTTGGTCTGGCTCGACGTCGATACGCGGATCCGCGAGCTATCGGGCGAGGCGCGGTCGCTCGACGATTTCGCGCGGCAGTTCTTCGGCGCGGGCGAAGCGGGGGACTGGGTGACGCGCACCTATGTCTTCGACGATGTCATCGCCTGTCTGGAGGGTCTCGCCCCTTTCGACTGGCGCGGATTCTTCACGGCCAAGCTGGAGGGCAAGCACGAAGGCGCGCCGCTCGCCGGGCTCGAGCGCGGCGGCTACCGGCTGGTCTATCGAAGCGAACCGAGCGCCTATTGGGCGAATACCGAAAAGGTCGCGGGGAACGTCAATCTGATGTTCTCGCTGGGGCTTACCGCAGACACGGCGGGCACTCTCGAGGAAGTGCTGTGGGAGGGTCCGGCCTTTCGGGCCGGGCTGACCGCGGGATCGGCGCTGCTCGAAGTGAATGGCGCGGATTGGTCGGCGCAGCGGCTCAAACAGGCGGTGGCACAAACCGCTCCGCTGGAACTGCGCGTGCGCAGCGGGCAGCATGAGCGGGTGGTTACGATCGATTGCCCGGGGCATCGTTATCCGTACCTCGAGCCGTTGCCGGGCGCGCGGGCGCGGCTCGACGAGATCCTTCGCCCCCACCGCTGAGCGGGGGTCAGGCGCGGGGCAGGGTGATCGTCGCGGCGAGGCCGCCGCCTTCGCGATTGGCGAGGACAATGTCGCCGCCGGCATCGTTGACGATCGCGCGGGCGAGCGCGAGGCCGAGCCCGATACCGCCGGTGTCGCGGTTGCGCGAGGTTTCGAGCCGCGTGAAGGGCGCGAACACCGCGCCGAGCTTGTCGGGCGGGATGCCCGGGCCGCGATCGGCGACTTCGATCGCGACATTGCGCTCGCCCGGAAGCAGGCGGACCTGCGCGCCGCCGCCATATTTGACGGCATTTTCGATGAGGTTGCGGACCGCGCGGCGCATCAGCGACGGGCGCAAATGCATCTTGAGCCGCGGCGTTTCCTCGAACTCGACGGCATGGCCGAGCTCGCGGAAATCGTCCACCACGGCATCGATCAGCGCCGACAGATCGACATCGGTCGGCGGCTCGCTGGGGCGCCCGAGACGGGCGAGCGAGAGGATGTCGTCGAGCGTGCGGTTCATCTCGTCGATCGTGTCGGCCATGCGATTGCGGTCGTCGTCGTCGTCGACCGATTCGATGCGGACGCGCAGCGCGGCCAGCGGTGTGCGCAGATCATGGCCGATCGCGCCGAGCATCCGGTCCTTCTCGTCGAGCATCGCGTTCACCCGCAAGCTGAGGACATTATACGCGGCGATCACGGCGCGGACGTCGCTGGGGCCGCGCTCTTCCAGCGGCTCGGTGCCGTCGCCGGGGCGGAAGTCTCGCGCGGCACCGGCAAGCGAGCGCAGCGGCTTCGAGATGCGGCGGACGATCCACATCACCGGCAACAGGATGATGACGTAGAGGATCAGGGTCTGGAAGATCAAAGCGACGACCAGTCGCCGATCCGGGCGCGCCCAGGGGGCATTGACGGTCAGCCAGCCCTTGCCGGGCTGCTCGATCGCAATGACGAGCACGGTGCCTGGACGGCGGCGATCGCGCTTCTCTTCGGCGGCGAGCCGCCGGATGCCGGTGTCGATGCTGCGATAGGGAATGCCCGCTTCGGCAAGCTGGTTGCGTAGCTCGGCGGTGACTTCATTGCGCCGTTCGAGCGTGGCCGGGATCGGGTTCGCGGCGACGCGACGCACGCGGCCGCGGTCCGGGGCGAGCAGGCGCCCGCTGGTCCGCTCGCGCTCGAGCGCATCGACGATGCGGGTGGTCGCCTGCTGGGTGGCATAAGCGAGGCGGAATTGCGCACGATCGCGGACGGCGATGGCGAAGTTCAGCACCTGCGCGGTGAAGAGCGCGACCGCGATGAGCAGCGCCATCTGGCCGGCGAGCGAGCGGGGGAGGAGGCGTTTCATGCCAACCCCGTCATCCCGGCGAAAGCCGGGATCGCATGCCGCGGACCGTCCGCTTGCCGGCTGAGGCCCCGGCTTTCGCCGGGGTGACGGTGGCGTTTCACAGCCGCGTCACTTCGGCGGCGAGGGTGTAGCCGCCGCCCCAGACGGTCTTGATCAGCGCGGGGTTCTTCGCGTCGGGCTCGATCTTCTTGCGCAGCCGGCTGACCTGATTGTCGATCGCGCGGTCGAACGCGGCGGCCTCGCGGCCCTGGGTGAGATCGAGCAACTGATCGCGCGTGAGGACCTGGCGCGGGCGGGTGACCAGCGCGTGGAGCAGATTATACTCGCCGGTCGACAGCGCGACCGAGACGCCTTCGCGGTCGACCAAGGCGCGTTCGCCGGTCTTGAGCACCCAGCCGGCAAAGGCGAAGCTGCCGGTCTCGGGCGCGTGCTGCTTCGCGCCGCCGGCGGTCCAGCGGCGCAACACGACCTTGATGCGCGCGGCGAGCTCGCGCGGGGAAAAGGGCTTCACGACATAATCGTCGGCACCCATCTCCAGCCCGACGATGCGGTCGGTCTCCTCGCTGCGCGCGGTGAGCAGGATGACCGGGATCTCGCTGGTCTCCCGGATGTGGCGGCAGAGGCTGAGGCCGTCCTCGCCCGGCATCATGATGTCGAGGATGACGAGATCGATCGCATAGGCCGCCATCCGCGCGCGGGCGCCCTCGGCGTCGCCGGCCTGGGTGACGCGGAATCCCTGTTTGGTGAGATATTGCGCCAGCGGCTCGCGGATCGAGCGTTCGTCGTCGACGAGGAGAAGATGGGGGAGATCGGACATATTGCGACCGTAACAACTCCGGGAACGAAAAGAAGTGCCGGGCGGCGAGAGGGGGTGCCGCCCGGCGAGGCAAATCTAGTTGGCGTCGGGTGCGCCGCCGCGGCGCTCCATCATCCCGCGCATCCGCTCGCGCGCGGCGTCGCGCTCGGCCTTGTCGATCGTGCCGTCGCTATTGGCGTCGAAACGGTCGAAGCGGCGGGTGGCCTGGGCGCGGTGCTCGTCGAGCGAGATCGCGCCGTCGCCATCGGTGTCGCTGCGCTTCTTCATGCGGCCGCCGCGGCCTTCGCCACCGCCCGGGCGCTCTTCCTTGCTGATCTTGCCGTCCTTGTCAGCATCGAGCCTGGCGAAGCGCATGTCGACATCGGCGAGGAATTCGGCGCGGGTGACGGCGCCGTCCTTGTTGGCGTCCGCCTTGGCGAGCATGTCGCCGCCGGTCGGGCGGTCCTGCGGCGCGGCGACCGCACTGCCGGAGAGCAGGGTTGCGCCGAGCAGGGCGGCGGCAAGGATCTTCTTCATGGCACGAACTCCAGATCAAGGCGGCCGGTGCCGCGACAGCTGTGCTTATTGGGGGAAGGCTGTCGCAGGGGTTTGTCAGGCCGAGGCGAAGTTGTCGCAAATTGTCGCGATATTCAGTGCGGACCTCGCAATCCTCCCCCGCCAGGGCAGGGCTATCGCATATGAACGAAGAGGGAGAGGAGGAAGTCGTCGTTCCATCCTGCCCTTTTGGTTTTGGTCTTGATGGAGGCCTTTTCGGGGTGCTGCCTGAGGATGTTGAGGGCGAGTTTTCGGA
>JASLBO010000546.1 GCA_030146605.1 Sphingomonas sp.
GGATGCTGGCTTTCGATCCGCCGTCGAAGATGACGGTGGGCGTGACCTATGATCTGACGCTGAGCATTGGCAAGGCGGCGGATGCCGAGGAAGTGCGCGCCGACGTGCGACGCGCGGGACGGCGGCTGGAGGAGCGTTCGCTGCAGGTCGGCGCGTTCATGACCGCGAACCTCACCGGCGCTGCCTTCACCATCAAGCTGCAGGGCGGTGAAGGCCCGGAGCGCAAGCTAGGTGCCGACCGCCGCGAGATCTGGCAATGGCAGGTGACGCCCGCCCAGCCGGGGCCGCAGCGCCTGCTGCTCAAGGTTTCGGCGGATGCGGTGAAGGCTGACGGCACCCGCCACCGCTTCTCGCTGGCGAACCGCCCGGTCGATGTCCTCGTCGAGGTCTCGGCTGCGCAGCGCCGGGAGAGCCGCGCCAGGGCGATCGAGGATTCGCTCGGGCGCGGCGCGCGGGTGATGAGCGCGCTCGAGAAATGGCTGGTCGGGCTGGCGGCGCTGCTCGCGGCGGCTGGCGGCGCTTGGCTGGCGGTGCGCAAGTTCGGCAAGCCAAAGGACGCCGCCGCAAAACCCTAGCGGCGGCCTCCGAACATCGAGTCGATCGCGTAGCGCCCCGCGCCCAGGGTCGCGAACAGCAGGCCGAACAGGATCAGGCTCGCCGCCGGGTAGGCGCCGCGGATGCCGAGCTTCGCATCGACCATCGCGACTGCGACGGCAAAGTGAACCGCGCATAGCAATCCGACCCAGCGCGTGGCTAGTCCGAGAACGAAGCCGACCCCGCAGGCGAATTGCACCCAGACCGAAACCGGAGCCAGCCAGCGCGGCTCGGGAAAGCCGTGGCTGCCGAGGAAGCGCGCGAAATCGGCCATGCGCGCGGCGCTCTGGATATTGTCCCAGACGCCCCAGATCAGGAAGGCGCCGATGACCAGACGGGCCAGCAGCAACGCGGCATCGGAATAACCCGCGAAGCCCGCGGATCGATTGCGCCTGAAAGCCATATTCTCTCCGCTAGTTCCGGCCTGACATTAGCGCGAAATGGCAGGATCTGCGACTGCTCAATTGCGCGGCAGACGCCAGTTTCCGGTTTCCATCCAGCGCAGCAGCGGCTTGAGCGGGGCGATCCAGACGATGCCGAGCACCAGATAGATCACCATCTGGACGAGGATCGGCAAGGCGCCGATCTGGTTCGAGAAGCTGGCGACAAGCACCACCCAGACGAGGATCAGCAGCACGATCGCGAGCGCGCCCGCGGGCTTGCGCCAGCTGGCTTTCACTTCTCCGCGTGCCACAACATGCCCTCCTCGGTGATGATCGCGTGCAGCGGCACGTCCCAGATATCGGCCGGGATAGCCGGAACCTCCTGCACCGACCAGGCGACTCCGATCCGCCAGGCCTTTTCATAGCGGGCAAAGGCGCGATCGTAATGCCCGGCGCCCTGGCCGAGCCGGTTGAGCCGGCGGTCATAGCCGACCAGCGGCGTGAGGATGACGTCGGGCGCGACCTCGGGACTTGTGAGCAGGGGCTGGCGCAGGTTGAACGGCCCGGCGACGAGCGGCTCGCCGAGCCGCCAGGCGAGGAAGCGAATCGGCGTGGAGCGGTCGATCACGAAGGGGAGAGCGAGCATGCATCCCGAAGCGGCGGCAGCAGCGGCGAGCTGGGTCGGGTCCGCCTCGCTGCCGACCGGGCAATAGGTCGCGACGGTCATGCCCGGCCGCAGCCGTTCGACAAAGGCATCTGGCGCGAGGATTGCGGTCGAGGATTGCGCGGCAAAGCCGTCGCGATCGGCACGAAGTCTGGCGCGGAGCGCGGGCTTGTCGAGCATCATGCGAGAAGAATGCGGTGGCGGGACCGCCATGGCCGTTTGCCAAAATATCCTCTGACGCCTGGTACGTCAGGTGGGAACCATGTGCCACAGACCTGGATCTGCACAGGGACAGCTCCCATGGATGATGAATAGCCTCAGGGATATGCCTAGGCTCGTACCGGGCAGTGCCCGCCGTGTCTGCATGTAGGGTGGTGGCGCGCGTGACGCAACCGCCTTCCCACCAAGTCCCCCGGGGCTGCGCGACGGAGGATTTGCTATTTCAAGCCTCGGCAGCGTCTTCCTCGAGCGCCGCTGCCACCGCTTCGAGCCGGTCGGCGATGCGTTCGAGCAGCACCGGCGAGACACCCTCCGGCGGATGCCGCTGCACGTCATCGACAAGGTCGGCGAGGATCAGCGATAGATAGACCAGGGTCCGCTCGGCATTCAGCCCGCCCGAGGCGCGCTGCGCAGCGACCGCGTGCTTCTGCAGGATCGATTCGAGATGGCGCAGATGCGGCTCGTCGCCGTCACGGGCGGCGACCGAATAGCTGCGACCGGCGATGTTGATCTGGATATCGGCCATCAATCGGCCTCGACGCTCTGGCTCTCGCGCGCGATCAGCACGTCGAGCGAGGCCACCGCTTCCTCGATCCGGTTGCGCAGCTTGCTGTGGCGGCGGGCGAGGCGGGCCGTGGCATAAGCGCGCGCAGCCGCGGCGGTCTCGATCCGCGCGAGTGCCTGTTCGATACGATCTTCCGGGCTTGGGACCATGTCCCCCCGATTAGGCAGCGCGAGCCGAGGCGGCAAGAGTCGATGCGGCTAACCGTCCATCGTTTTTCCGTGGAAGGCGAACGGCTTCGCGAAACGCGCCCGGTGGAGCGGTTGACGCGCGGGCGCCTGCGTCCCAAAGGCGTCCGCGACCAGCAGGGGAGTCCCGGTGACCGTTTCCTTCAGCGATTGTGCCAATGCGATCCGCGCCCTCTCGATGGACGCGGTCGAGGCCGCCAATTCGGGCCATCCCGGCATGCCGATGGGCATGGCAGACGTCGCCACCGTGCTGTTCCAGCGCTATCTCACGTTTGACCCCGCCGATCCCAAATGGCCCGACCGCGACCGCTTCGTGCTGTCGGCGGGGCATGGATCGATGCTGCTCTATTCGCTGCTGCACCTGACCGGCTATGCGCGGCCGACGCTCGACGACATCAAGCGCTTCCGTCAGGTCGGCAGCCCATGCGCGGGGCATCCCGAGAATTTCGAGCTTCCTGGGATCGAGGCGACCACCGGGCCGCTCGGCCAGGGGCTGGCGATGGCGGTGGGCATGGCGATCGCCGAGCGCCACCTCAACGGCGTGTTCGGCAACGATCTGGTCGACCACCGCACCTGGGTGATCGCCGGCGACGGCTGCCTGATGGAAGGCATCAACCACGAGGCAATCGGGCTCGCCGGGCACCTCAAGCTCGATCGGCTGATCGTATTGTGGGACGACAACAAGATCACCATCGACGGATCGGTGTCGCTGTCGTCGAGCGAGGACATCCCGGCGCGTTACGCGGCGACCGGCTGGTACGTCACCGAATGCGACGGACATGACGAGGACAGCATCGTCGCGGCGTTCGAGGAAGCGATCGACGAGGACCGGCCGGTGCTGATCCGCTGCCGCACGATCATCGGCAAGGGCGCGCCGAACAAGCAGGGCACATCGAAGGTGCACGGCGCCGCGCTCGGCAAGGACGAAGTCGCCGCCGCGCGCGAGGCCTTGGGCTGGCACCATCCGGCGTTCGAGATCCCCGGCGACATCCGCGAGGCGTGGCTGACCGCGGGCAAGCGCGGCGCGAAGCCGCATGCCGAGTGGCAGGCGCGTCTCGCTGCGCACCCCGACCGGATCGGCTGGAACCGCCGCGGCGAAGTGCCGGCGGATCTGCTCAAGCCGTATGTCGAGCAGCTTCTCGCGAACCCGCAAAAGGTCGCGACGCGCAAGGCGTCCGAGATGGCGCTCGAGGAGATCAACACGCTGCTGCCCGAGACGATCGGCGGCTCGGCTGACCTCACCGGTTCGAACAACACACTGACGAAGAACCTCGTGGCGCTGACTGCCGGCACCTATGAGGGGCGCTACCTCTATTACGGAATCCGTGAGTTCGGCATGGCCGCGGCGATGAACGGCATGGCGCTGCACGGCGGGGTGATCCCCTATGGCGGCACCTTCCTCGTCTTCTCCGATTATGCCCGCGGCGCGATCCGCCTGTCCGCGCTCCAGCAGACGCGCGTCGTCTATGTGATGACCCACGATTCGATCGGTCTGGGCGAGGACGGCCCGACGCATCAGCCGATCGAGCATCTGATGAGCCTGCGCCTCATCCCCAATCTGCACGTCTATCGCCCGTGCGATACGATCGAGACCGCCGAATGCTGGGAGCTGGCGCTGTCGCGCACCGACGGACCGGCATTGCTCGCGCTCAGCCGCCAAAATCTGCCGCAGCTGCGCGCCGAGGCGGCCGAGAATCGCTGCGCGCGCGGCGGCTATGCGCTGTTCGAGGCCGAGGCACCGCGCAAGGTGGTGGTGATCGCCACAGGTTCGGAAGTCGAGGTCGCTGTCGCGGTGCGCGAGGCGCTGGAAGCGCAGGGGATCGGTGCCGACGTCGTGTCGATGCCGAGCTTCGAGCATTTCGAGGCGCAGGACGCGCAGTATATACGCGACGTGCTGCCGCGCGACGCACTCAAGGTGTCGATCGAGGCCGGTGCGACCTTTGGGTGGGAGCGCTACACCGGCACCGACGGCCTACGTTTTGGTGTCGATGTATTCGGCGCCTCGGGGCCCTATCTGGGGCTTTACGAACATTACGGGCTCACCGCAGGGAACATCGTCCCGCGGATCCTCGCCAGGTTGAACGGAGAACAGGCATGACGAAGGTTGCGATCAACGGTTTTGGGCGCATCGGACGGCTGGTCGCGCGCGCGATCCTCGAGCGTCCCGACAGCGGGCTGGAGCTGGTGACGATCAACGACCTCGCCGACGCCAAGTCCAACGCCTGGCTGTTCAGCCGGGACAGCGTCCACGGCAAATATCCGGGCACCGTCTCGGCGGACGGCGACGATCTCGTCATTGACGGCAAGCGGATCAAGGTGACCAAGGAGAAGGATCCCGCCAACCTTCCGCACGCCGAAAGCGGCGTAGAATTGGTGCTCGAATGCACCGGCTTCTTCACCGATCGCGCCTCGGCGCAGAAGCATATCGATGCGGGTGCGAAGAAGGTGTTGATCTCGGCGCCGGGCAAGAATGTCGACCTGACGGTCGTGTTTGGTGTCAACCATGACAAGCTCGAGGCGGGGCACACGATCGTTTCCAACGCTTCGTGCACCACCAATTGCCTCGCGCCGGTCGCCAAGGTGCTCAACGACGAAATCGGCATCGAGCGCGGGCTGATGACGACGGTCCACGCTTACACCAACGATCAGAAGATCCTCGACCAGATCCACCCCGATCTGCGTCGTGCCCGGGCCGCGGCGATGAACATCATCCCGACCACTACCGGTGCCGCCCGCGCAGTGGGCGAAGTGCTGCCTGAATTGAAGGGCAAGCTCGACGGCTCGGCGATCCGCGTCCCCGTGCCTGACGGCAGCCTAGTCGATCTGACCTTCACCCCGAAGCGCGACGTTACCCGGGACGAAGTAAACGCGATCCTGAAAAAGGCGTCGGAAGAGGGTCCGCTCAAGGGCATCCTCGTTTATTCGGACGAGCCACTGGTCTCGATCGACATCGTCCACACGCCGGCGTCGTCGACCGTCGACAGCCTGGAGACTGCGGTTATCGACGGCAAATTGGTTCGCGTGGTCAGCTGGTACGACAATGAATGGGGCTTTTCGAACCGCATGGTCGATACCGCCTCTGCGATGGCGAAGCTGGCCTGAACTGTTCCCCTCCCGCTCTGCGGGAGGGGGTACGATAAGGGGGAGTGCCTAAGGCGAAGCAGTTTGCGGCCAGGCCCTCGCCCGACCCTCCCGCGGGTGGGAGGGGAGCGATCATCGAGATGTGAGGGATAGATGGCGCGCAACTTCAAGACGCTCGACGACATGGGCGATGTTTCCGGCAAAAGGGTGCTCGTCCGTGAGGACCTCAACGTGCCGATGGCCGATGGCGTGGTGACCGACGACACCCGGCTGCGCGCCACGCTGCAGACGGTAAACGAACTCGCCGACCGCGGCGCGATAGTGCTGATCCTCGCTCATTTCGGCCGACCCAAGGCGCCGACGCCCGAATTCTCGCTCGCCCAGATCGTCAAACCTTATGAAGCGGTGCTCGGTCGCCCTGTGCGCTATGTTGATTGGGAAGGCGCTGCGGCGAATGTCGCGACACTCCAGAACGGCGACATCGCGGTGCTCGAGAATACGCGCTTCTTCGGCGGCGAGGAGAAGAACGATCCCGCCGTGGTCGATCGCTTCGCCGCACTCGGAGACTTCTATGTCAACGACGCCTTCTCGGCCGCGCACCGCGCGCATGCCTCGACCGAGGGACTGGCGCACAAGCTTCCCGCGTTCGCCGGTCGCCAGATGGAAGCCGAACTCGACGCTCTCGACAAGGCGCTCGGCAATCCCGAGCATCCAGTCGCGGCGGTGGTCGGCGGCGCCAAGGTCTCGTCCAAGCTCGACGTGCTACGGCACCTGGTCGAGAAGGTCGATCACTTGATCATCGGAGGGGGGATGGCCAACACCTTCCTCGCCGCGCGCGGCGTCAATGTCGGCAAGTCGCTGTGCGAGCACGATTTGACCGGCACCGCGGGGGAGATCCTCGACGCTGCCGACAAGGCGAACTGCACGGTGCATTTGCCGTACGACGTGGTGGTGGCGAAGGAATTCCGCGCCAATCCGCCGGTGCGCACGGTCAACGTCCACGAGGTCGCCGAGGACGAGATGATCCTCGATGTCGGCCCCGCTGCGACCGAGGCGTTGGCCGATGTCCTCAAGAACTGTCGGACTCTGGTGTGGAACGGACCGATGGGCGCGTTCGAGACGCCGCCGTTCGACGCCGCGACGGTGGCGCTGGCGAAGACCGCCGCGGCGCTCACCAAGGAGGGATCTCTGGTGTCGGTGGCCGGGGGCGGGGACACCGTGGCGGCGCTTAATGGGGCTGGAGTGGTCGGCGACTTCACGTTCGTCTCCACTGCGGGCGGCGCCTTCCTGGAATGGATGGAAGGCAAGGAGTTACCGGGCGTTGCTGCGCTGAAGCGCTGATCGGGCCCGCACGCTTCCTGGCGCAAGCAGGGGGCTGATTGGCGCTTTGTCCGTCGTTGTCAGGCTTTCGCATGTGCGAAGGGCTGGCTAGAGCCGGCGCACAGCGACCTATCCAAGGGGAAGTCATGAGCATCACGCCCGCAGTCCGCGCCATCCTCGCGAACTACGAATCCGACACTCCCGGGGTCAAAGCCAATCTTGCGCGCATCCTGATGCACGGCCGGCTCGGCGGCACCGGCAAGCTGATCATCCTGCCCGTCGATCAAGGCTTCGAGCACGGCCCGGCGCGCAGCTTCGCGATCAATCCCGACGCCTATGACCCGCATTACCACTTCCAGATCGCGATCGATGCCGGGCTTTCGGCCTTCGCCGCGCCGCTGGGGATGATCGAGGCGGGCGCCGGCACCTTTGCCGGGCAGATTCCGACGATCCTCAAGGTCAACAGCTCGAACAGCTGGGCGACGGGGATCAACCAGGCCGTGACCGCGGGGGTCGACGATGCGCTGCGGCTGGGCTGCTCGGCGATCGGCTTCACCATCTATCCGGGCGCGGACGACGTGTTCGACATGATGGAAGAGATCAAGGAGCTCTCGGCGCAGGCCAAGTCGGTCGGCATCGCGACGGTGATCTGGTCGTATCCGCGCGGCGGCAATCTCTCGAAGGAAGGCGAGCTGGCGCTAGACGTCGGCGCCTATGCCGCCCACATGGCGGCGTTGCTCGGCGCACACATCATCAAGGTCAAATTGCCCTCGGCGCATATCGAGCAGAAGGACGCCGTGAAGGCCTATGAGGGCACCGACTGGTCGGCCCAGTCCGAGCGGGTCAGGCATGTCGTGAAGAGCTGCTTCAACGGCCGCCGGATCGTAGTCTTCTCCGGCGGCGCCGCGAAGGGCGAGGACGCGGTCTACCAGGATGCGCGCGATATCCGCGACGGCGGCGGCAACGGTTCGATCATCGGCCGCAACACCTTCCAGCGCACGCGCGACGACGCAGTCGCGATGCTCGACAAGCTGGTGCGCATCTACAAGAACGAGGAATGAGCGCGGCGCGTCGCCCGGTACTCGCGGGCCTGGCGCTCGCGATGCTGGGCGGCCACGCGTTGGCGAAGGGAAGCCGGATGGAAGAGCAGATCCCGTTCGGGATGATCGGCAAGATGAAGGCGCAACCGGGCAGGCGCGCCGAGCTGATCGCCATCCTAGGCTCCGGAACCGGGGCGATGCCGGGTTGCCGCGCCTATCTGATCGCCGAGGATGCGAAGGATCCCGATGCGATCTGGATCACCGAGATCTGGGAGGATGCGGCAAGCCACAAGGCATCGCTGCAGCTGCCTGCGGTGCGCGACGCGATCGCCAAGGGGCGGCCGCTGATCGCCGGTTTCGAGCTGAGCGCGGAGACGCGACCGGTGGCGGGTGCGAGCTTCTTGCGGGCGTAGAACGCCAGTTACCGCCTCAACTGGCCGATCATCGACTTGAGCGTCTGCGCATCGTGAATGGCGTGCGCGTCGATGTCGTTGTTGAAATAGGCCCATACCGTTCGGCCGCCGCGCGCCTGATCCCGTATCCAGTCCGCCCAGACGAGCAGGCGTTCGTCGGGATAGCGGCCCCAATATTTGCCCTCGCCGCCGTGAAAGCGGACATAGGCGGCCGGACCGATCGCGATCCGCGGGCTTTCCAGCCCCGGCATATCGTGCGCGCAGAAGCTTGCGCCGTAGCGATCGAGCAATGCGAACACCTCGTCGGCATACCAGCTTTTGTCGCGAAATTCGAAGACGTTGAGCACATCCGTTGGGATCAGTTGCAAGAAACTTTCGAGCCGTTCGAGGTTCGCGCGAAACCGCGGCGGGAGTTGATAGAGGATCGGGCCGAGGACCGGCTGCAGGTGGCGGAAGGGTGCCATCATGCGCGCGATCGGCTCTTCGCAATCCTTGAGCTTCCTGGCCTGGGTGAGGAAGCGGTTGGCCTTGACGGCGTAGCGGAAGCCCGGTGGCGCCTGCATGCGCCAGGCATCGAAAGTCTCGGCCCTGGGAAGCCGATAGAAGCTGTTGTTGATCTCCACCGTGTCGAAATGCTCGGCATAGAAGGCGAACCAGTTCTTGACCGCCAGCTTGTCGGGGTAGAAGCGGCCACGCCAATGGGCGTAGATCCAGCCCGAACAACCGATGCGGATTTCCGCCAGCCCGGAGTTTACCATGCACGATCCCGAAGATGATTTCGACGCAGACAACGCGCTGGAAGGCTTTGCGGATCAATTCGTTCGCGACAGCCGGCGTCCGAAGTGTCAGCTCTACCTGGTCTCGCCGCTCGACGTGACCGGCGGGTTCGCCGATCGGCTGGCGCGCGCGCTGGATGCGGGGCCCGTGGCGGCGTTCCAGTTCCGCGTGAAGGATGTCGACCAGCACGAGGCGGCGCGGCTGGCCGAGCCGCTTCAGCGGATTTGCGGTGACCGCGACGTGGCATTCCTGATCAACGACAGTATCAGCCTGGCCAAGCGGCTCGGCGCCGACGGCGTGCATCTCGGGCAGGACGACGGCGACCCGCGCGAGGCACGCGCGGCGCTGGGCCCTTCGGCGCAGATCGGCGTGACGGTACATGCCAGCCGCCATCTCGCGATGGAGGCCGGGGAGGCGGGGGCCGACTATGTCGCGTTCGGGGCCTTCTATCCGACCATCACCAAGGAAGTGCGGCACCATGCGGAGCCGGCGCTGCTGAGCTGGTGGACGACGGTGTTCGAGATGCCTTGCGTCGCGATCGGCGGAATCACGCCCGAAAACGCGCGGCCACTGATCGATGCCGGGGCGGATTTTATCGCAGTCTCGGCAGCGGTTTGGGGTGGCGACGAGGCAGCCGCGGTGAAGGCATTCGAAGCAGTGCTCGCGGGCTGAGAGCTATCGTCGTCCCGGCTTGTGCCGGGTTCACCATGCAGCAAGTGAGCACAAAGCTTCTTGCCACGCCCGCTGAGGCTGGCGGGCCGCGGCATGGACCGGGTGACGAAGTTCGAGTGGCGCCCGCCAGCCGGAAACAACGCGTCGGGCGTTCGTTCTCCGACCAATCTATGTTGGTCAGGAGTTTGTCCTTGCGTAAAATGTTGCTCGCCGCCGGCCTCGCCGCAATTGCGTTCGCTCCTCTCGCCGCGCAGCCCGACGTCAAGGCGCCGAAAGGCAAGCCTCCGATCGACTGGACGGTTATGCACGCGCAGGTGATCCTCGACTCGCTTGGCTTTTCGCCGGGCATCGTCGACGGGCGCGAGGGCCAGTCGCTGACCGCCGCACTGAAGGGATTCCAGCTAACCCGGGGGCTCAAGACCAGCGGCGAACTCGACCGTGCGACGCTGAGCGCGTTGCACGAATATCGGGCGCGGCGGCCGGTCACGCGGGTGACGATCGATCCGGCGATGCTGCAGGGACCGTTCTTCAATCCGCTGCCCAAGGATCCCGAGGAACAGGCGAAGCTGCCGACGCTGGGCTATACCCGGCCGCTCGAGAAATTGGCGGAGATGTTCCACACCACGCCCGAGGTGCTTGTCGAGCTCAACCCCGGCGGCGGTGCGATCGCGCCTGGCCGGGCGTTTTTCTTCCCCAACGTGATCCCCGAATCGCGAGACTTTCAGGGCGAGATCAAGCCCGAATGGCGGCGGACGCTGACCGACCTCAACGTCGGTGCGGGCCAGCCGGCGGGCGAGCACATCGTCGTCGACAAATCCGAGAAGGTGCTCAAGGTGTTCGATGCCAACGACAAGCTGGTGGCCCAGTTCAGCGCATCGATGGGAAGCCAGCACGATCCGCTGCCGATCGGCACGTGGAAGATCAACGTGATCGACACCAACCCCAAATTCCACTTCAACCCGGACCTGTTCTGGGATGCGAAGCCGGGCGACGAGAAGACGCTGTTGCCGGCGGGGCCCAACGGACCGGTGGGCGTCGTGTGGCTCGACCTGTCGAAGGAGCATTATGGCATTCACGGCACGCCCGAGCCGCAGAATATCGGTCGCACCCAGAGCCATGGCTGCATCCGGCTGGCGAACTGGGACGCGGCGCGGCTGGCGCTGATGATCAAGCCCGGCGCCGAAGCGGTGTTCCAGGAATAGGCCGTGCCAAAGCGGCTGACGATCGGGGTGGGGGTGGTCCTGGTGCTGGCGTTGCTGGGGCTGGCGTCGATGATTCGTATCGTCCCCGGGGACCCGGCGGCGTCGGTCGCGCGGCCGGCTGACGAGAGCGGTGGAGCGCCGCCAGCGCCGGCGGCGGGCGGCGACTGGACCCACCCGCTGCTCATCGTACCCGTGCAGGGCGTCTCTCGAGCCCAGATCGTCGATACCTGGGGCCAGGCGCGGGCGAATGGCGCGCGAACGCATCAGGCGACCGACATCATGGCGCCGGGCGGCACGCCGGTGATTGCGGCGGCACCGGGTGTCGTCGAAAAGCTGTTCTACAGCGAGAGCGGGGGCGGGATCACCCTCTATATCCGCTCGCCCGACCGGCAGTGGAGCTATTATTATGCCCATCTCCTGCGCTACGCCCCGGGCATGGTCGAGGGCATGCAGGTGAAGGCAGGCGATCTGCTCGGCTATGTCGGCGACACTGGCAATGCCGGCACCGGCAACTTCCATCTGCATTTCGCCCTGTCACACATGCAGCCCGACGAGAGCTGGTGGAAGGGCCAGCCGGTCAATCCCTATCCACTGCTTGCCGGACGCCGGAGCGCTCCCTAACCTGCGCCCCGGGACACGATAGGTGCGCGATGCAAGGCGGCTGCAATTGCCGGTATATCCGCTTCCGGATGACGTCGGCGCCGATCTTCGTGAACGGGTGCCACTGTCGCGTGTGCCAGCGCGAAACCGGATCGGCGCTCGCGATCAATGCGATGATCGAGGCGGACCGGGTTGAGATGCTGAGCGACGGGGAGCCGGAAATCTTCGTCTCGCAGCTGGGCAGCGTACCCTCGACCAGCTCCGCCCGCTGCCCGCGCTGCGGCGTCGGGCTCTGGGGAACGCATCCCGATTTCGGCGAAGTGATCCGCTTCGTCCGCGGCGGCACGCTGGACGAGCGCATCCTGCCCGATGCGCATTTCTTCACGGTTACGCGGCACCCGTTGGTCGCCGTCCCCGACGGGGTGCCGAGCTTTCCCGGGCTGCCGACGCCCGAAGATCCGCCGCTGTGGGACGCAGAGGCGACCGCCCGGATCGACGCGGCGCTGGCGGCGCGCTTGCCCGCAGCGTGATGCATCGCTAAAGGCGCGCCTTCGCTCTTTCTCAGCTTACAGGTCTCGATCCATGAAGATCAGCGGCGTGGACATCCGTCCCGGCAATATCATCGAATATGAAGGTGGCATCTGGAAAGCCGTCAAGATTCAGCACACCCAGCCCGGCAAGGGCGGCGCCTACATGCAGGTCGAGATGAAGAACCTGATCGACGGCCGCAAGACCAACGTCCGCTTCCGCTCCGCCGAAACGGTCG
>JASLBO010000549.1 GCA_030146605.1 Sphingomonas sp.
ATGACATCGGTCCCGGCACGGTGCGGGTGAACCCGCCCTATCACAGCGGATACAAGCTCAAGATCGGCACCGACGCCTTCGTGAGCGCTGCGGGCGTGCTGACCTTCCCCGATGGCAAGCCGGTAGCGCTCGCCGGCGGCCGCGTCATCGCGCGGGATGGCAAGGACAAGGAGCCGCTGCCGTTCTTCACCAACTCGGTGGGGCGCTTCGCGATCCAGAATCTGCGGCCTGCGGTCGATTACCGCGTCGAGCTCGGTGCCGGCTCCACTGCCTTCGAGTTCAAGGTGCCCGCCGATACCACTGGTCTCGTCGATCTTAAAAATATAGTCTTGAAGCCGGCGAATTGAGGTGACCATGAAGACCCTGACTTCGGCCACTCTGGCAGCCGCGGCGGCGCTGGCTTCGGCGAGCCCGGCATGGGCACAGCCCGCGTCGATCGCTTCGCGCGCCGATTGCGCGCTGCGCATCGAGAGCAGCGCGAGCAACTGGATCATCCAGGGCTATGATCCCTTCGCGACCAATGTCCCGATCGCGACCTTCGACGTCGTGTTCAACAACGAAGGCGGCGCGGCCTGCGCGTTCGCGCCGGTCTTCGTGGTCGATCAGGAACCGTTCGGTCTGGCCCTCGAAGGGCGAACCGGACGCGTCACCTATACGTTGCTCGATCAGTTCTCGAACAGCAACGCGACTCCGATATCGGGCCGCACCATCGCGCGCGTGACGCAGCGTCCCGTGGTAGTTCAGCCGCGCAGCCAGCAGCTGGTCCGCTTCCAGTTCGCCGTCAACGAGGATGGGCTGGTCGCCGACGGGCTGTACAGCCAGCGCGTCATGCTCGTTGCCGAGCAGCAGGGGCGCGGCGACATGCTTGCCTCGCGTTCGCTGGTGCTGGGAGTGAAGGTGCTGCCTTCGGCGGTGCTCGGGCTGTCGGGCCAGTATCGCCGCAACGGCGGGCAGGCGCTGGTCGATCTGGGCGAGCTGAGCGAAGGCATCGCGCAGGTGCCGCTGCAGATGACGGTGGCGAGCACCCGCGCCTATCGGCTCGAATTCGCGTCGAAGAACAACGGTCTGCTCAAGATGGCCAATGCCGACTGGAGCGTGCCCTATCAGTTGATGGTCGGCGAGAGCACGCTCTCGCTGGCGTCGACAGCGAGCTACAATTCGGCTGGGACCGATCCGACACGCGATTCGCTGCCTATGCGCTTTGTGATCGGGAGCGTCGCGGGCAAGCGCGCGGGCCTGTACAGCGACCTCATTACCGTTTCGATCGCTCCGCGATGATTCGCCTGCCGGTGGCGTGATCGTATGCGCGTAGCCACCGGTGCCGGATCGTCCGGCTACGCCCGCCGGGTGTGTTTTTTTCGATAGCTGTCGCGTGTCATTTCCCCCCGGATGACCCAGACGCGGCAGCGCGGGCGCTCTCATTGCATCAGGCAACGAGAGCGCCCGCTTACCCGATAAGCAGTGCGTTGAGCGGATAGACGAAGGTCGCAGGCGCGGCTTCGTTCAGCGCAGCGGCTTGCCGCTGTCCTTCCATTTGTCGAGGATCTGCGAATCGGGGAGCGCCGCCTCGGCATAAGCCGCGGTCGGCGTGCCGCTTTCGACATAAGCCGGCTGGACCGCTCGGGCGGGCTCGGGCCGGGCCAGGCCCGCCGGCGCCGCGATCGGCATCGCGGCAGGCGCGGTGGCTGCGGCAAGATGCGGCGCGGGAAAGGGTTCGGCGCCGCGATAGGGCTGGCGGAATGCCGCGGTCATACCCCACCAGCCCTTCCAGCGATGGAACAAGTGCGCGCCGAACATGCCGGTCATCACCAGGCTGCGGTTCCACGACGGGGTGACGGCATAGGTATGATAATGAGTCGCCATGCCGACCGGCGCGAACACGCTTCCGGCAAGCGCGGCGCCCGCGACACGTTGTGCACGCGCCCAGGCGGTGCGCGACGGGATCCGCGCCATCGCGCCGTCGCAGGCGAAGCTGAACTGGCAGCCGCGCTTCTCCGAGCCCTGGAAGACGACGCCGCAGACGGTGGCGGGGAAAGCAGGGTGGCGCACGCGATTGAGCACCACCTGCGCCACGGCGCGCTGGCCGTCATCGGGTTCGCTCGCCGCTTCGTAATAGATCGCCTGGGTGAGGCATTGGAGCGCGCGGGCATGATCCATGGCGCTGCCGGCGACGGGGAAGGGCGCGGCAGGCTGGATCGAAGAATCGATCACGGCCCCTTCGGGCACCGGCAAATCGGGCAGCGCAGTGGTGCCGGTGGTGCCGGTTGCCACGGCGGCGTCGTCGGGGACTGCCGTATAGAAGGCGGCGCCGGGGAAATGATCGTCGGTCTCATAGCCCGCGGCGGCGGTATCGGTACCGACGCTCAATGCCTCGGGGCTCAGCGCCTGCGCGGAGAAGCCGGCGCCGATCAGCGAGACGATCGCCCCCGCCGCCACGCCGCGCATCTGCATTCGAGTGAACCGCCGCCAGAACAAGATCGTCTGCCCCAAGCGAGCCGAAGGGCCCGGAAGGCGATCCATATATCGCGGATTCGTGAACGCGGCGCCCCCGGATTCCACGGCGTCCCGGCACGGAACAGAAGATGGTTAAGCTAAGGCTTTGGGCGCGGCGCGATAGTCGCGGCGGAAGTCTCTGGCGAAATCGGTCAGCCGCGCTTCGCCGATCGCCGCGCGCAGATCGGCCATCAATTGCTGGTAGAACCACAGATTATGCTCGGTCATCAGCATCGCGCCGAGGATCTCGCCGGCGCGGACGAGATGGTGGACATAAGCGCGGCTCCAGCCGGTGCAGGTCGGGCAGGCGCAGGCGGGATCGAGCGGGCCCTGATCCTCTGCGAACTTCGCGTTGCGGATGTTGATCGGGCCGGTGCGGGTGAATGCCTGGCCGGTGCGGCCCGAGCGCGTGGGAAGCACGCAATCGAACATGTCGATTCCGCGCTCAACCGCGCCGACGATGTCATCGGGCTTGCCGACGCCCATCAGGTAACGCGGCCTGGCCGGGTCGAGCTGATCCGGGGCATAATCGAGCACGTCGAACATCGCTTCCTGCCCTTCGCCGACGGCGAGGCCGCCGATCGCATAGCCATCGAAGCCGATACCGAGCAGCGCGTCGGCCGAGGCCTTGCGAAGCCCCCGGTCGAGCGCGCCTTGCTGGATTCCGAACAGCGCATTGTTCTCCGCATGCTCGCCGCCGGCGTCGAAGCCGGCGCGGCTGCGCTTTGCCCAACGCATCGAGCGTTCCATCGCCGCGGCCTGGACCTCGCGAGTCGAGGTGGTCGGGACGAGCTCGTCGAACGCCATGACGATGTTGGAGCCGAGCAAGCGCTGGATCTCCATCGAGCGTTCGGGGCTGAGCATGTGGCGCGAGCCGTCGAGGTGCGACTTGAAGACGATGCCTTCCTCGCTGCGCTTGGTCAGCTCGGACAGGCTCATCACCTGGTAGCCGCCCGAATCGGTGAGGATCGGGCGATCCCAGCCCATGAACTTGTGGAGCCCGCCGAGCCTCTGCACGCGCTCGGCCGTCGGGCGGAGCATCAGGTGATAGGTGTTGCCGAGCAATATGTCCGCGCCGCTGGCGCGCACGTCCTGCGGCTTGACGGCTTTGACAGTCGCCGCGGTGCCGACCGGCATGAAGGCAGGCGTGCGGATATCGCCGCGTTGCATCGCGATCGTGCCGAGCCGGGCCTTGCCGTCGGTGGCGTGGATGCTGAACTGGAAACGGGGGGTGGACATCGCGCGTTGCCTTGGCGCCAGCTGCGGTTGGTGTCTACCTCCCTCTCCCCTGGTGGGACAGGGAATCCGGAGGAACCATGCCGAACGAGATTACCGAAAAGCTGCGCGAGATGGCGGCGCATCGCGGGCTGAAGCTGTTGAGCTCGCGGCGGCGCAAGCCGGGGGGTGATTTCGGGAAATACGGGTTGAACGATGCGAAGGGCAGGCCGGTGTTCGGCATGGGCAAGGACGGCCTCGCCGCCAGTGCCGGGGAGGTCGAGGACTATTTGCGCGGCGCGACGAGCAATGCGTGGAGCAAGTCGGCCGGCTCGGTAAAGGCGCGCTCGAAATCGAAGGCCGAACCCAGAGTCGCGGCGGTGGCGAAGCCCAGGCCCATCCCGCGCTTCAAGGTGAAGGTGGAGAATCTGCTCACCGGGCTGCCGGCCGCAAAACGGGCCGAAGCATTTACTGAATTGCTGGCCCGCCCCGGCATTCGCATCGAACGGATCGTGTCGCGCGGGCAGGCAACCCCCGAGGACGCGCCGATGGTGCAGGAGCAGGACGAATGGGTGCTGCTCCTCGAAGGCGCAGCAGGACTTAGAATCGAGAATTCGGCCGAAGTGACGCTGCATGCCGGCGACCATGTCTGGATCGCGCGCGGGCAGAAGCATTGGGTGACATGGACCGCAAAGGACCGCCCGAGTGTTTGGCTGGCGGTACATGTGGATTGAGGAGCGGATGATGGCAGGCGAACCCACCAACCCCGGCGACGACGCAGATCCGGGGACGCCGGGCACCGGCGAGAATGTCTGTCCGCGCTGCGCGGGCTCGGGCGAGGCCGATGGCGGCAGCTGCCCCGATTGCGGCGGCACCGGCAAGGTAATCGAAGGAATCGGCGGCGGATGACGGACGTTCCTCCCGCGCTGCGGGAGGGAGGATCGCCACCTTAGTCGCGATGCGCCGCGACATAGTCCAATATGTCCTGCGGCTCGCGAAACAACGCGTCCGGCTGCAGCGCAGTGAGCACCGCCTCGCTGGCATAGCCCCACAGCACCGAACCGGCGCGCATGCCGACTTCGCGGGCGGCATCCACGTCGCGGGTTTCGTCGCCGATCGCCAGCGTCGCCGCCGCGGGAATCGCCATCTTCTTGACCACGCGCCGGAACTTGGGTGCCTTGCCGAACAGCGAGGAGCCGCAACAATAAAGGTCGATGCGGGCGGCGTGCTGCTCGCCGAGGATCTTGCGCGCATTGGCTTCGGAATTCGACGTCACCAGCGCGATCTTGACGCCGGTTGCCGCCAGCCGCTCGAGCAGATCGGGCGTGCCCGGGAAAAGCTCGATCTGATGCGCGTTGCGGCCCACGAGCTTGCGCAAGTGGCGCGCGATCAGCGGCATCTTCCAGCGCGAAATGCCGAGAAATTCGATCACTTCGCGCGAGCTGCGATGCCGGAGCATCTCGATTTCGTCCGCGCCGACGGTGCGGAAACGGAAGCGGCGCGCGAGCTGGTCGACCACTGACAGAAACCAGTCGCCGCTATCGGACAGCGTGCCGTCGAAGTCGAAGATCACCAGCCGGATCGGCGGACCCTTGGCAGCGCCTGGGGGTGTCGCCTCAAACATGGGCGCGTCCGTGCATCCGGCACTCGGCGCCTTCGCCGAGCTCGATCTGGACGGTGGTGTGATCGATGCGGAAATCGTGCGCCAGCCGGTGCTGGAGGTCGATCAGGAACGCGTCGCCGGGATGGCCGCCGGGCATCACCAGATGCGCGGTCAGCGCCGCCTCGGTGGTGCTCATCGGCCAGATATGGAGATCATGGACGCGCGCCACGCCGGGCAGCCCGGTCAGCGTGCGCTCGACCGCATCGGCGTCGATCCCGTCGGGCACGGCCTGCAGCGCCATCGTCAGCGATTCGCGCGCAAGGCCCCAGCTGCTCCACAGGATCACCGCGACGATCACCAGGCTGATCGCCGGATCGATCCACCGCGCGCCGGTGAGCAGGATCAGCCCGCCGGCGATCACTACCCCGAGCGAGACCGCCGCGTCGGTCGCCATGTGGAGGTAGGCGCCGCGGATGTTGATGTCGTGCTTGCGTCCGCGCGCGAAGAGCAACGCGGTCGACAGGTTCACGACGATGCCGATCCCGGCGACGATCATCACGACACCGCCGGGAACCGCGGGCGGATCGGAGAAGCGCTGGATCGCTTCCCAGCCGATCGCGCCGACCGCGACCAGCAACAACACCGAGTTGGTCAGCGCTGCGAGGATCGAGCTGCCGCGAAAGCCGTAGGTGAAACGCTTGGAGGCGGGCCGTTTGGCGAGCTCGGCGCCTGCCCAGGCGACGAGAAGCCCGAGCACGTCGGAAAGATTGTGCCCGGCATCGGCGAGCAAGGCGACCGAATCGGTCAGGAAGCCGGCAGTGCCCTCGACTGCGACGAAGCCGATGTTGAGCGCCGCACCCAAGGCGAAGGCGCGGCCGAAATCGACCGGGCCGTGCGCGTGGTGATGATCGTGGTCGTGATGTCCCGCCATTGCAGCTGGTTTAGCCGGGCATTCGCATGAGATGCTAGGACCTCAATTGCGCGGCTGCTGCCCGGGCTTGCCCATCGGGCGCCCGCGCCGGTCGCGATCGAACATCTGGGGCCGCAGCGTCAGCAATTCGCTGCGGGCGAGCGCGCCGTCCTTGTTGGTGTCGAACCGCGTGAAGAGCAGAGCGAAGCGCGCGGCGAGTTCGTCCCAGCTGATCCGGTTGTCGCCGTCGCGGTCGGTCTCGAACGGGCTCGGCAAGGTGTTGCGATCCCCGAGCCAGCGCTCGGACCAGTCGGAGAAAGCGATATAGCCGAGCGATCCGGTCTTGCGCGTGTCGACGCTGTCGAAGCTGCGGCGCAGTCCGGCATCGAATTCGGCGCGGCCGACCCGTGCGTCGCCGTCGCTGTCGAAGGCGGCGATCATCATCCCGACCGGCTCGACCATCACCGTCGCGGCGGGCTGCGCCTGCGGACCGGGCACCACCGGCGTGACCGGCGCCTGCTGGGCGAAGACGGGAGCCGCGGTAAACGCAGCGAGCATCAGGAACAGGCGCATGCGTTTCCTTTGGTCAGGGCAGCAACAGGCTGGCATCGCCATAGCTATAGAAGCGGTAGTCGCTGGCAATGGCATGCGCATAGGCCGCCTGCATCCGCTCCAGCCCCATCAGCGCCGATACCAGCATGAACAGCGTCGAACGCGGCAGATGGAAATTGGTGATCAGCCCGCCGATTGCCTTGAAGCGATAGCCGGGGGTGATGAAGATCGC
>JASLBO010000088.1 GCA_030146605.1 Sphingomonas sp.
TTTCACAATCTCGCCACCGGCAATACCGGCGGGATCCTCGTCTTCGACATGCCGAGCCTGCCCAAGATGGGCGGAGGCGAAGTGCGCGTGTTCGAGAACAGGGTGATCGACAACAACCAGCCCAATTTCGCGCCGAAGGGCAATATCGTGGCGACCGTGCCCGCCGGCACCGGGGTGTTGATCATGGCCAACGACAATGTTCATGTCTTCCGCAACGAGCTGTCGGGCAACGCCACTGCCAACGTGATGATCACGGCCTACCGGCAGAGCTATGACGATGCCAAATTCAAGCCCGTGCCGACGCGGATCATGGTGAGCGGTAACCGGCACGGCCGCGCGGGCTATGCCCCCGGTTTTCCCGGCGGCGACCAGCTGGCCAAGGCTTTCGGGGGCGCGATCCCGCCGGTGCTGTGGGACGGCAGCGGCGATGCAGGCACGCTGCGCGTTAGCGATGGGGTCCCGGTGCTGAGTATGGGACTGCTGCAAGGCGCTCCGATCGAGACCGCGAAACCCGCCCCGGTCGAGCTGAACGGGCCGATTGCTCCCGCGCCCGCTGCAGTCGTACTGCCCGCAGCGATGGAGGCGGCGGCCAGGTGAAGGCGCTCGCCGCAGCGGTGCTGCTGTTCGGCGCGGCGCTCGCCGGGCGGCCGGCCGCGGTCAATGATGCGGCGATCACCGGCGAGGGCCTGCCCGCCAGGCTCTCCGATTACGGCTTCTTCACCGACCTTGTTCTCGAGACACCCGCGGCCCGGGTAATCGCTTATGATCTCGAGACACCGCTTTTCTCCGATTATGCCGCGAAGCACCGCTATCTCTACGTGCCCGCCGGGCAGAAGGCGCGCTATGCGCAGGACGCGGCGTTCGACCTTCCGGTCGGCAGCGCGATCATCAAGACCTTCGGCTATCCGCAGGCGGGCCGGTTCAGGCGGCTGGAAACGCGGCTGCTGCTGCGGCGCGCGAGCGGCTGGATCGCCCTGCCCTATGTCTGGAACGCGGAAGGGAGCGATGCGCTGCTCAGGCGCGCCGGCACGCGCATCCCGGTGGAATTCACTGACCCCGCCGGCAAGCCGCGCCGGATCAGCTATGCGGTCCCCAACCAGAACCAGTGCAAGGATTGCCACGCGCTTTCGGGTGCGATCGCGCCGATCGGCGTGAAGGCGCGCTACCTCAATCACGACGGGCAACTGGAGAAGCTCCGCGCCGCCACCATGCTCGACAGGGTTCCCGCCGACGCGCCGCGCATCGCCCGCTGGGACGATCCCGCCGCAAGGCTCGAGGACCGCGCACGCGCCTATCTCGAGATCAACTGCGCGCATTGCCACAATCCCGCCGGCGCCGCGTCGAACTCGGGGTTGTTCCTCGAATGGAGCCGGCGCGATCCGGTCGCGCTCGGCATCGGCAAGCGCCCGGTAGCGGCGGGACGCGGCAGCGGCGGGCGCGAATTCGCCATTCAGCCGGGCAGTCCCGATGCCTCGATCCTGATCTACCGGATGGAGAGCGTGGATCCCGGCATCGCCATGCCCGAACTGGGCCGGGCGACGGTGCATGCCGAGGGTGCGCAACTGCTACGCGAATGGATCGCGACGATGCCCAAATCGCCTCCGGCGCGTTAAGCCCCTCCCCGGCACCCCGGCTTCGGCGGGATGATGGATAGAAGGAGAGACGGTGCGCGTCGTACAGCTGGCGGACGAAGATGATTTTGAAGGCTGGCGCGATGCGGCGCGTGCGCTGGCGGGCGCGGGCGTGCCGGCGTCCGAAATCGTCTGGCAGGTGGGTGACGCACCCGCCGATCTGTTCGGCGACGAAGCCGTGCTCGCCCCCGCCGCGCCTGCCGCTTTCCGTGTCCCGCGCCCCTTTCTGAATCTCGCCCAGACAGTGGTGCTGCACGCGGATCCGCAGCGTTTCGCCTTGCTCTACACGCTGCTCGCCGGGCTGATCACCGAGCCGCGCCGCATCGACGACGCCGCCGATCCGCTGGTCCGCCGGCTGGAGGAGATGGCCAAGGCCGTGCGCCGCGACATCCACAAGATGCGCGCCTTCCTGCGCTTCCGCGAGGTCGCGGACGAGCAAGGCGCGCGCTATGTCGCGTGGTTCGAGCCCGAGCACCATATCGTGCGCGCCAACGCCCGCTTCTTCGTCGACCGTTTCGCCACTATGCGCTGGTCGATCCTGACCCCCCGGCTCTCGCTGCATTGGGATTGCGAGACGCTCGCCGAAGGCCTGGGCGCAGCGAAGACCGATGCCCCCGGCGACGATCCGGTCGAGGACGTCTGGAAGACCTATTATGCGTCGATCTTCAATCCCGCGCGGCTGAAGACCGGCGCGATGCTCAAGGAAATGCCGCGCAAATATTGGAAAAACATGCCCGAGACGGCGTTGGTCAAGGAGCTGATCGCAACGGCGCGGCAGCGGGAGACAGGCATGGTTGCGAAGGCGCGGGCGGAAATCGGCGGCAATATCGAGGGCGCCTGGCAGGCGCTGCGCGACGAGGCGGCCGGCTGCACCCGCTGCCATCTCTACAAGCATGTGACGCAGACGGTGTTCGGCGAAGGCCCGGTCGATGCCCGGATGATGTTCGTCGGCGAGCAGCCGGGCGATCAGGAGGATCTCGCCGGGCGGCCGTTCGTCGGCCCCGCCGGCCAGATGTTCGACAAGGCGATCGGGGCGGCCGGGATCGACCGGGCGAGCGTTTACGTCACCAATGCCGTCAAGCATTTCAAGTTCGAGCCCCGCGGCAAACGGCGCATCCACGCGAAGCCCGATGCCGGCGAGATCAGCGCGTGCCGCTGGTGGTACGAGCAGGAGCGGCTGCTGGTGAAGCCTGAGATGACCGTGGCGCTCGGCGCGACCGCGGCGCGGCAGATGCTGGGCAAGGTGGTGACGATCGGCGCCACGCGCGGCAAGGCGATCGAGCTGGCCGAGGGCGGGATCGGCTGGGTGACGATCCACCCGAGCTTCCTGCTGCGCATGCCCGACAAGAGCCGCGCCGAAGACGAATTCGCGGCATTCGTCGAGGACCTGAAGGGAGCCGCCAGGGCGCTGGGCTAGCGATCGCGCCCCTGCCGCGCGGCGATCACGCGAACCTTGTCCGCCCGCCCCGGCGCGAATTTGTCGACCATCGCCCAATAGCGCGCGAGCGTCGCGGCATCGGCGCGTTCGGGCGAACCGCTGTCGAAGGGCGGTGCCGGATCATATTCGAGGCTGAGCTGGACGAAGCGGGCATGCGCCTCGCCGCGGATCGCCGCGGTGAGCGCCAGCGCGAAATCGATTCCTGCAGTGACGCCGCCGCCGCTGACGCGATTGCGATCGAACACCACGCGCTCGGCCACCGGCTCGGCGCCGAACCAGCCGAGCTGCTCGCGCGACGCCCAATGGCAGGCGGCGCGATAGCCGGTGAGCAACCCCGCCGCGGCGAGGATCAGCGAACCGGTGCAGACGCTGGTCACCCATAGCGCAGTGCCGGCGACCTGCCGCACCCAGGCGAGGGTCTCTTCATCCTCCATCACTGCGACGGTGCCGAAGCCGCCGGGGACGCAGAGGATGTCGGCGCGCGGGACATCCGCGAAAGTCGCGGTCGGGTGCAGCGCGAAAAGCGCGTCGGTAGGCACCGGATCGCGCGTCTTCGCCACCAGATCGAGCGTGACGTTGCCCAGCCGCGAGAGGACCTGCGCCGGGCCGGTCAGATCGAGCTGGGTGACATCGGGATAGAGCAGAAAGGCGATGTGGAGCGGCGCGACTTCGGGCATGCATTCCTCCGGCAGAGTGCGAGGGTGCCCAGGCGATGCGGCAGTTCGGTCCACGCTTCCCGATGGTGCTCCATCCCGGTCGCCAGTCACGCGGATACGGCGAGGTTAACCCGCACCCGCGCGGCCGGCAAGCTCAGAGGCCGAGTGCCTGCCGCGTCTTCGCGCCGACGATGCCATCGGCACCCAGATTGTGCTTCTGCTGGAAGGCGACCACCGCCGCCTTGGTCGCGGGGCCGAAATCGCCGTCCGCGGCGAGCCCGAGCTTCTTCTGGAGCACAGCGACGTCAGGGCCGTCATCGCCCATCTTGAGCGTCCGCTGGATGCCGTCGGTGCGCGGCGGCGATATCGCGTGCACCGTATAAGCGGCCGCCAGCTTGGTATCGTAGCGGTTCTTGAGATAGGCGGGGCCGTTATAGCCCCGCGCGAACCCCGCCCAGTCGCGCCGGCACAATTCGTCGTCGAGCTTGTTGAGCTTCACGAAGCGGACGAATGCCGAGAGGTGGTCGTCCTCCGAATTGCACATGCCGCGGCAGAAATCCTCGATATCGGGTATTCCCAGCGATTCATGATGATAGCCCATGATCTGGAACGCGCCCCAGCTCGCCGATTGAAGCGCGGCCTTGCGGTCGAGCGCGATCGCCCGGGCGAGGCGATCATATTCGGCGGCGCCGCCCTTATATCCGCCCGGATCGCGCGAAGAGATATCGGGGTGTGACTGATCGAACCTGCCGCCGGTGCGCTTGCTGAACACGTGGCGTTCGTACAGGATCTTGGGGCGCGTGTCGGAGAGAAAGCCGCCCCGGCTCTCGACGTCGATCACGGCTTTTACCGCGGCGACATCGCAGCCGATGTCTTCGGCCGCCTTCTGGATGGCGCCCTCACTGAAACGGGTGGCGGGTCCGGTGAATTCGGGCATCGCAGGCTCCTGATGGAACAGACCGGCAGTTTCCGGAGATGTGCGATTCCCTGCAGCTATCCTATCATGCGTCAGCGCCGAGGCAATGATTTCTATTCGGCTACCAGCCCCGCGAACGGCGGCAGCTGCGTGAGCGTCGCTCCGTTGACTCCCTGAAGGATGCGTCTGCGGCGCCACTCCTCGGCAAGCGGGATCGGCTCCGCACCCAGATTGAAGGCGCAGAACAGCGCCTGGCCGAAAGCCTCGCGCTCGAACACCAGCAGCGCCGCGCCGGCCTCGTGGATCGTGATCGAACCGGTCATCAGCGCCGGGCTCGAATGGCGTAGCGCGATCAGCCGCCGGGTAAGGTTGAGCAGCGAAAGCGGATCCGCTTCCTGCCGATCGACCGCCAGCGCGGCGTGATCGGGGCCGATCGGGAGCCAGGGCTGGCCCTGGGTGAAGCCGAGCTGCGGCGCCTGGGCGGACCACGGCATCGGCGTGCGGGCGCCATCGCGGCTGAGCGTCAGCGGCCAATTGGCGATCGCCTCGGGATCGCGGAGATGCTCGAAGCCGATCTCGACCTGGGTCAGCCCCAGTTCCTCGCCATAATAGAGGAAGGCATTGCCGCGCAGCGACAGCAAGAGGAGCATCTTGAGCCGCGCAAAGGCGTCGCGATGCCCGGCGCCGATCCAGCGCGAGATCGCGCGCGGAGCATCGTGATTCTCGAAGGCCCAGCTCGGCCAGCCGATCCCCGGTGCATGCGGCCAGCCCTCCACCGCATCACGGACCAAAGCCGGGGTCAGCCGGTCGGCATATAGGAAGTTGAAGCCATAGGCGCTGTTGAGCCGCGTCTCGCCTTCGGTGAACAGGTGCATCTCGGGCTCGGGCGCCGGCCCGCCGACCTCGGCGACAGTGAAGCGGCCGCCGAGGCTATCCGCCAGCCGGCGCAGCTTCTCGAGGAAGCGCGGGATATCGGTGTGGCTCTGGTTGTAGATGTGCTGCTGGAAATCGAACGGGCGGGTGCGCGGCGCACCGGTGTCCGGTGCCGGCGGGTTATCGCGCAATGCGGGATCGTGCATCGTGAAGTTGATCGCGTCGAGCCGGAACCCGTCGACTCCGCGCTCGAACCAGAAGCGCGCGACTGCCAGCGCGGCGTCTTGCACTTCCGGATTGTGGAAATTGAGATCGGGCTGCTCGCGCAGGAAATTGTGCAGATAATATTGGCCGCGCCGTGCATCCCACGTCCAAGCGGGACCGCCGAACACCGATTGCCAGTTATTGGGCGGGCTGCCGTCCGGCCTCGCATCGGCCCAGACATACCAGTCGGCCTTGGGGTTGGTCCGGCTCTCGCGGCTCTCGCGGAACCATGGATGCTGCTCCGAGCTGTGCGAATAGACCTGATCGATGATCACCCGCAGGCCCAGTTGGTGCGCCCGCGCGATCAGCGCGTCGAAATCGGCGAGCGTCCCGAAGATCGGATCGACGTCGCAGAAATCGGCGATATCGTAGCCGAAGTCGCGCATCGGCGACGTGAAGAAGGGCGACAGCCATACCGCATCGACGCCCAGCGACGCGACATGATCGAGATGCGCGGTGACTCCCGCCAGATCGCCCACCCCGTCACCGTTCGAATCGGCGAAGCTGCGCGGATAGATCTGGTAGATCACCGATCCACGCCACCATTCGCGCATCTCGACGTCGCGTTGCTGGGCAAGCAGTTCGTTCATTGCGGCTTTCCGGCGGCGCAGACGACATAGCCGAACGCGGGTATCGAGAGAGTGACGCTGCCGGGGGCGGCGGCAGCAGCGGGGCAGGTTCCGGCGAGCGCCGTGAATGCGGTCGATCCGGCCCCCACCTCGATGCTGCCGGTCCATGGCTGCGGGCTCGAATTGAAGGCGATCAGGATTTCGCTGCCGTTGGCGGGATCGAAGCGCGAGACCGCGAACAGACCGGGCTTGTCGCCGGCGAAGCGGAGCTGCTGGCGGCCGCGGGTCAGCGCGGAGTTCGTGCGGCGCAGCTTCGCGAGCGTGGCGATCTCGCGGAACAGCGGGTGGCTGGTGTCGAAGCTCGCGGTTGCATTGGTCTTGTTCGTGCCGAGCAACTGGTTGTCGTTATAGACCGCGACCTGGCTCGCGAACATGTCCTCGCGGGCATTCTGGTCGTCGCCGTCGCCGACAAAGCCCTGCTCGTCTCCCGAATAGATCGTCGGCACGCCGCGCAACAGCAGCAGCATCGCATGCGCCAGCCGCGTGCGCGCAAGCAGTTCGGTAGGGCTCGCCTGCGGATTGGCCTTGCGGATGAAGAAAGCGGCACGGCCCTGATCGTGATTGCCGATAAAGGTGGGCAGCTTGTGCGCGGTCGCCTCGCCGCCTTCATAAAGCGGATCGGCCGCGAACACCGCCGCGAGCTTGTCGGTCCCCGCTGCGCCCGCGCTCACCGCATTGACCGCGCGCGCGAAAGCGAAGTCGAGCACCGTCGGCAGTTTGTCGACGCGGGTGTGCCGCGCCAGCGCCGAAGTGTCGGGATCGGCAACCTCGCCGAAGATGTGGAAATTGGGGATACCCTTCGCTTTGGCGCGCGCCTGCATCGCCGGGACGAAGGCCTGCCAGAACTCCTGGTTCACGTGGCGCGCGGTGTCGATGCGGAAGCCGTCGATCCCGAAGCGATCGATCCAGCTGCCGAAGATCTCGATCATTCCGGCGATCACGCGTGGATGCTCGGTCATCACATCGTCGAGCCCGACGAAATCGCCCATCGTCGAGCTCTCGCCGGCAAAGGTCGAGTTGCCGCGATTGTGGTAAAAGATCGGATCGTTGAGCCAGGCGGGGACCTTCACGTCCTTCTCGGCCGCGGGCACGAACGGCGTATAGGCAAAATCGGGGCGCGTCAGCCGCGCGAAATTCTCCGGCGTCTGGACATGGTCGCCGACGAAGCCCGGGTTGATCGTTGCACCTGCGACGCCGCCCCTGCGGCCGTACGGGTAATCGGCACGGCTGCGATAGGCGCAGTCGCCGCATTCGCGATACTGGATCACGTCGGCGCTATGGTTGGCGATGATGTCCATATAGACCTTGATCCCGCGGGCATGCGCCGCATCGACCAAGGCTTTGAAGTCGGCGTCGCTGCCGAGATGCGGGTCGACCCGCGTGAAATCGGTCACCCAATATCCGTGATAGCCCGCCGATTCCTGCCCCTTGGGGCCCTGCACCGGCTTGTTCCGGAAGATCGGCCCGACCCAGATGGCCGTCGCGCCGAGCGCCTCGACATAATCGAGCCGCTGGATCAGTCCCTTCAGGTCGCCGCCATGATAGAAGCCCTTGTGCGTGGGATCGAAGCCGGTGACCAGCCGGTCGCCCTTCAGCCCGCCGCGATCATTGGCGGTGTCGCCATTCTCGAAGCGATCGGGCAGCAGGAAATAGAGGATCTCGTCCTCGGGCAGCCGATCGCGATAGCTCTGCGCCGCGGCGGGCGTGGCGACGAGCGCGGCGAGCAGGGCAAAAGCGGCAAGTTTCATGCGGCAAGTTCCTCGCGCGCGGCGCAATGCCGGCGAATGAAGGCGGCGTGGTCGGGCATCTGCGCCACTTCGCGCGCGGTCAGCTTCGCCAGCAGATCGAGATATTCGGCGATCTCGGCGCGGCCCGGCTGGTCGGCGAGCGGGTGGTGACCCTCGGCGGCGACGCCTTGCCCGACGAGCACCTGCAGCCACGCCACTTCGCTGAACAAATCGCCTTCTTCACGGACGATCTGCCCGGAAGCGCGCCACAATGCGATCTTGTCCGCCAGCCCTTCGGGCAAAGGCGTTTCGCGGCGCGCGCGCCAGAAGGGCTCGTCGCGGTCGTTCGCCCGATAATGGAGGATCAGGAAGTCGCGGATACGATCGACTTCACGACTGGTCTGGCGGTTATATTCGGCGCGCAGCGCATCGGAGATATGGCGAGCGGGAAGCAGCTTGAGCACGCGCTCGATCGCCGACTGGATCATGTGGATGCTGGTCGATTCGAGCGGCTCGAGGAAGCCGCTCGCCAGGCCGATCGCGATGACATTGGCTTGCCAGAAGGCATTGCGCTTGCCCGCGGTAAAGCGGAGCGGACGCGGCTTGGCGAGGGCTGGTTCGTCGAGACTGGCGAGCAGCCGTGCGGCCGCTTCGTCGTCGGAAAGCGCATCGCTGGCGTAGACGATGCCGTTGCCGGTACGATGCTGGAGCGGGATGCGCCATTGCCAGCCGGCGCCGTGCGCGGTGGCGCGGGTATAGGGCGTGAAGTCGCTCGCCCGGGCGCTCGGCACCGCGAGCGCGCGGTCGCAGGGAAGCCAGTGCGACCAGTCCTCATAGCCGACGCCCAGCGCCTCGGCGATCAGCAGCCCGCGAAAGCCGGTGCAGTCGATGAACAGGTCGCCGGCAATCACGCGCTCGCCATCCAGCCGCAGCGCAGCGACGTCACCCGTCTCACCGTCGCGCAGCACCTTGACGATCCCTCCCTCGTGCCGCTTCACGCCGCGCTGCTCGGCATAGGTGCGCAGAAACTGCGCATAGAGCCCCGCATCGAAGTGAAAGGCGTACGGCATCTCCGGCAGCATCGCCGCGGTACGCGCCGGACCGCGCTGCATCCGGTTGGCGAGCGCCGCCGCATTGTTGAGCGAATAGGCGGCGAGCGGCTGCGCGGCGCCCTCGTCCAGCCCGCGCAGCCAACTATGGTGGAACGGAATGCCGCCATTGTCGCGCCCGACATCGCCGAACGCGTGCATGTAGCGCCCGTTCTTCGTCCAGCCGACGAATTCGATTCCCAGCTTGAAGCTCGCCCCGGTCGCGGCGACGAACGCGTCCTCATCGATACCCAGCCCGGTATTAAACATCCGGATCTGCGGGATCGTGGCCTCCCCCACCCCGACCGAGCCGATTTCGTCTGACTCCACCAGCGTCACGCTGAAGCCGGCGCCGAGAAAGCGCGCCAGCGCCGCGGCGGTCATCCACCCCGCGGTGCCGCCCCCGGCCACGACGATGCGATAGGGATGTTCGAACGCCACGCTACTCTTCTCCGAAAGCGGCAGCTCAGAATTTGTACGTGATGCCGAGATAATAATCGCGGCCGTAGCGCTGATATTCGCGCACGAGCCTCGTATCGTCGGCCTCGGTGGTCACGAACGGCGCGTCGGTTAGGTTCTTCGCCTGGGCGAGGATCGAGAAGCCGGTCAGCGGCCCGCTCTGGAATTCATAGCCGATCTGCGCATCGAGCACGCCTTCGGCCTTGCCCGTGCGATATTCGGGATTGGCCGAAAGCCCCGCCAGCTCGGCGAGAAACTCGTCGCGCCAGCGATAGGTCGCCCGCGCCTGGAACCCGCCTTTCTCGAAATAGGCGGTGCCCGAGCCGATCCACTTCGACTGGCCCGGCAGCGTCACCGGCGCATTATTGGCATAGACGATCTTGCTGTCGACATAGCTGCCGCTGGCGAAGATGCCGAAGCCGTCGAGCGCGCTGCTGAAGATGCCGAACGGCAGCGACGCAGTCGCCTCGACACCGAGAATCTCGCCCCGCCCGGTGTTCGCCGGCTGGGTGACGAGCCCGAACTGGGCGTTCTGCGCCACCACGATCGCGCGCTGCGCCGGCGGCAGCACCGACAGCAATGCCGAGAAATCGTAGAGCACATTGTCGTTCGGATCGACGAAGTCGGTGAGGTGCTTGAAGAAACCGGTCAGCGCCAGATAGCCGCCGCCGCGGAAATATTTCTCGAACGAAACGTCGATATTGCCCGACTTGTAGGGCTTGAGCGCGAAATTGCCGCCGGAGGAGCTGAACGGACTGTTCTGCGGCGCGCTGCCGAGCCCGATCTTGGCGAAATCTATATTGACCGCCTGGGTGATACGCTCCTGATCGAGCCGCGGGCGAACCATCGTCTGCGCGGCGCCGAGCTTGATGAAGAAGCCGTCCTCGAGCTCGACGCTGAAGGTCGCCGAGGGCAGGAGATCGGTATAGGTCGTCTCGTCGGCCACCGGCGAAGCGGTGACCACCCCCGCCTGCAGCGCGGCGATCGCGCCCGACGAGCCCTGCCTGGTATGGACCACCTGCAGCCCGAGCGAACCCTTCAAAGCCTTGCCGCTGACGGTGCCGTCGATCGCCAGTTTGGCGTAGCCGGTGAGCACCTTTTCGGTGATCGTGTTGTCGCGGACCAGCGAGCCCGGGCGACCGTCGAAATACGGCGCGAGCAGCGCGTAGACCTTCAACGGGTCGTAGGTCAGCATCCCGGGCACGCCGAGATAGTCGAGCGAGACCTGCTCATCGAGCAAAGCATCGGCAGGCACCGGCATGCTGAGCGGCGTTCCGCTGGCGACGGTACAGTTGGTCCCCCCACCCTTCGGGCAGAGGAAGTACGATTTGTACCGGCTCTGCTTCTCGCGCCGGCTGTAATTCGCGCCCACTTCCCAGCGGCTGAAGATGCTGCCGCCGATCTCGCCGTTCAGGCTTGCGCGCAAGGCCTTGAGATCGTCGGTAAAATCCGGGCGGTTGAGGAAGCCGGTCTGAACGACGGTCTCGACGCCGTTGAAGCCCCAGCCGCGCGGATCGGTCAGGCTGATGATCCCGCTATTGGTATAATCGAGCGTCGGGACGATGTCGTAGGTGCCGTCGCTATTGTGCGAGATACGGATCGTATCCTTGGCACCAGACTGGTTGTAACCCGTGCCCGAATAGGTTTCGAGCAGGAAGTCGGTGCGCGTCGCGCGGCTCCAGCTGGCGTCGACGACGAAGAGGATCGTGTCGCTCAGACGCAGATCGTTGTTCCAGCCCAGCGACAGGTTCTTGGCGGTGCGCTTGTTATAATCGTTGCGCTGGACCGCGACGACGTTGGTCAAGGTCGCCTCGGTAACCAGCCCGTCCTCGACGGTGTAGCCGGGCTGGATGACGGCGTTCGAGCCCCAGGTCGGCGCGATCGGAAACTCGATCCCGCGCAGCCGCTGCGTCTCCTCGAAGTTCGAATAGAGCGCGTCGAAGGTCGAGTGGAAATTGTCGCTCGGCGCCCACTCCACCGTGGCGACGCCGCCATAGCGCTTGAGCACGCTCGACTGGACATAGGGCTTCGCGCCGCCGAGGAAGTGATTGCCGCCCGCCAGCGGCTCGGGCGGGAAGCCCCAGGCGGCGTAGCGCTCATTCTGGGTCGGCGTGCTCTGTGCCGACAGCCCGATCGCGATCCCGAGTGTGTCGTTCGCGAATTTGTCGACATAGGTCGCCGAGGCGCGATAGCCGTAGCGGCTGCCGTCGGGATTGAGCTTGTCCTTCTCGTTCATCTGGCCGCGCGCCGAGACGACGAAGGCGCGCCTCGAATCGAGCGGGCGCAGCATCCGCAGATCGACCGTGCCGGCGATGCCGGCTGCGATCAGCGATGCGTCGGCCGACTTGTAGACATTGACCGTCCTGAAGAACTCGGACGGATATTGGTCGTATTCGACGCCGCGATTGTCGCCGACGGTCACCTGCTCGCGCCCGTTGAGCAAGGTCGTCGAGAAATCGGGGCCAAGGCCGCGGATCGACAGGCGCTGGTCGCGGCCCTCGAGCCGCTGCGCCGTGACGCCCGGCAGGCGCGCGAGCGAGTCCGCGATCGAGACGTCGGGCAGCTTGCCGATATCCTCCGAAGAAACCGAGTCGACGATCATCGCCTCATTGCGCTTGATGTTCGCCGATGATTGGAGCGAGGCGCGGATGCCCGAGACGACGATCTCTTCATTGTCCTGCGCGCCCGACGCCGCGTCGCCGGCGGCTGCATCCTGCGCCAGTGCAGGTGCGGCGAAGCTCGCCAGGGCAAAAGCCGCGACAAGTGCAGGGCCGCTCATGAGCGCCGCGCGAGTGGCCCCGCGGCCACGATTATTGCTGGTCAAAATACGTCTCCCCTAAACCGCGCTCCGCTCCAGCTCATCCGGCTGGTTCATTTCGGATGCGCAACATGCCCCGCGCAAAGGATTGCGCGTCGTCGCCGCCCCACTTCTTCCGAAACACCCTCGCTCGACCAGCCGGTCACATACGTATTCAATCACGATCCACGCCCGACGCGGCCGATTTGCACATCCCGCGCCGTTGACGCGGCAGCCGATCTGCGCTGTCTGCATATTATGCGAAGCGGCACAGACCGCGCGCGGGGAAGGGAGAGCCGGGGCATGCAGCGCAAGCCGACTTCGTTCGATATCGCCCAGCTCGCGGGCGTCTCGCAGCCCACCGTCTCGCGTGCGCTGCGCGGCGAACTCGGAGTCAATCCGGCGACACGGCTGCGCATCGAATCGATCGCCAAGCAGCTCAACTACCGCGTCGACAAGGCCGCATCGAATCTGCGCACCCGCCATTCGCAGACCTTGGCGTTGCTGTTCTTCGAGGATCCGACCGCGGACGATTCGCTGATCAATCCGTTCTTCCACTCGATGCTGGGCTCGATCATCCGCGCCTGCGCCGAGCATGACCATGATCTGCTGATCAGCTTCCAGCAGCTCTCCAGCGACTGGCACAATGATTATGAGGATTCGCGCAAGGCCGACGGGATCATCCTGCTCGGCTATGGCGATTACGAGCTGTACCGCAGCCGGCTGCGCGCGCTTGAGGATGCCGGTACGCATTTCGTCCGCTGGGGTTCGGTCCAGTCGGAAGCCTCGGGCCTGACGGTGGGCTGCGACAATCGCGGTGGCGGCAGGGATGCGACCCAGCATCTGCTGTCGCTCGGGCGGCGCAACATCGCCTTTCTCGGCAGCGCGTCGAGCCACTATCCCGAATTCCACGATCGCTATCGCGGCCATGTCGCGGCGCTCAAGCAAGGCGGGGTACTCCCGCGGCCCAAACTGCAATTTGACGCGATCACCACCGAGGAATCGGGCGCCGCCGCCGCCAACGCATTGCTCGCCAGCGACGAGAAGTTCGACGCGATCCTCGCCGCGAGCGATCTGATCGCAATCGGCGCGATGCGCGCGCTCGCCGCCGCGGGGCTGAACGTGCCGGAGCACGTCGCGGTTGTCGGGTTTGACGACATCCCCGCGGCGAGCTCCGCGAGTCCGCCGCTCACCACGGTAATGCAGGATCCGCGACTGGCAGGGCGCAAGCTGGTCGAGACGCTGATCGGGCGAATTCGCGAGCAGCCGGTGGGATCGGCGCTGCTGCCGACGAAGCTGGTCGTGCGGCGCTCATGCGGGTCATGAGCGGTAGCTGGCTCTCTTCTCTTCCCCTCCCTGAAAGGGAGGGACCAGGGGTG
>JASLBO010000071.1 GCA_030146605.1 Sphingomonas sp.
CCTCGCGCACCGTGATCGACGGCTTGAGCCCCGATTCGGTGAACAAGGTTCCCGCCGCGCGCGTGACCAGCGCTTCGGCATGCTGGCGCGCTTCCTCCTCGATCGTCGCCATCACGCCGCCCCATTGGACGAATTCGGGCGTGGGCGTCAGCGCGAGGATTTCGACGCCGCCCCCCGTCTTCACCGCGCGGCGCGCGGCAAAGCGCAGCGCGATCTCCGATTCGGGCGTTTCGTCGATCACCACCAGATAGGTGCGCATGGCTGCATTCCTCGTCCCACGCGTTGACTGCCCGCTCATTCGGTCGTGCGCAAGCCCAGGTCTTGGCCCCAAGGTCTTGACCAGCGCCGTAGCGGCGGCAAAGGGGGGACGAGCCTACCCCAGGGACCAACGACGGGAACCTCCATGTCGATCGAAATCAAGATGCCTGCGCTTTCCCCGACGATGGAGGAAGGTACCCTCGCCAAATGGCTGGTGAAGGAAGGCGACACGGTAAAGTCGGGCGACCTGCTCGCCGAGATCGAGACCGACAAGGCGACGATGGAATTCGAAGCGGTCGACGAAGGCGTCATCGGCAAGATCACCGTTCCCGAGGGTACCGACAATGTGAAGGTCGGCACGGTGATCGCGGTGATGGCCGGCGACGGCGAGGATGCCTCGGCCCCCGCGCCGACTCCGGCACCTGCTGCCAAGGCCGAGGCAGCGCCTGCGCCAGCCCCCCCTGCGGCACCCGCCGCAAGCCCAGCACCGGCGCCCGCCCCTGCGCCCGCCAAGGCCGTTGCCGATGGCAGCCGCGTCAAGGCCAGTCCCCTCGCCAAGCGCCTCGCCGCCGAGCAGGGCGTCGACCTCGCCGCGCTGACCGGTTCCGGCCCCAACGGTCGCATCGTCAAGGCCGATCTGGAAGGCGCCAAGCCCGGTACCGCGAGCCCAGTCCAGCCCGCCGCCGCGACCCCGACTCCCTCAGCCGCTGCCCCCGCAGCAGCACCCGCCCCCGCCGAGCACAAGCCGGTCTGGTGGGACGAAGCGATCCCGCACGAGGAAGAGAAGCTCTCCAATATCCGCAAGACGATCGCCCGCCGGCTCACCGAGTCGAAGCAGACGATCCCGCACATCTATCTCACGCTCGACATCCGGCTCGATGCGCTGCTCAAGCTGCGCTCGGAGCTCAACAAGGCGCTCGAGCCGCGCGGCGTGAAGCTGTCGGTCAACGATCTGCTGATCAAGGCGCTTGGCGTCGCGCTGATCCAGACGCCGAAGTGCAACGTCACCTACACCGGCGACAAGCTGATCAAATACAGCCGCGCCGACGTATCGGTCGCGGTCTCGACCCCGACCGGGCTGATCACGCCGATCATCCGCGACGCGGCAGGGGTCAGCGTGTCTTCCATCTCCACCCAGATGAAGGACCTCGCGGGCCGCGCCAAGGAAGGCAAGCTGCAGCCGCAGGAATATCAGGGTGGCACCGCCAGCCTGTCGAACATGGGCATGTTCGGGATCAAGCAGTTCGAGGCCGTGATCAATCCGCCGCAGGGCATGATCATGGCGATCGGCGCGGGCGAGAAGCGTCCGTACGTGATCGACGATTCGCTCCAGATCGCGACGATCATGTCGGCGACCGGCAGCTTCGATCACCGCGCGATCGACGGCGCGGACGGCGCCCAGTTGATGAAGACCTTCAAGGAGCTGGTCGAGGCCCCGATGGGCATGATCGCCTGAGGCCGCGGCGGTGCGCACGCTCAAGATATTCCGCATCGCCTTCGGCTTCGAAATCGCCGAGAACAGAGACGTGCGCGTCGCTATCGAGGTGGCGCACATCTTGATCGGGCTGATCGCCGCGGCGCTGATCGCATGGGCGTCGGCCTGGTCCTATCCGCGTGCGAGCGACGACATATGGCTCGTTGCCGGTGCATGCATGGCTGCGGTGGTGCTGATGGGGATCGGCCCGGTTCGCCGCGCGTATAACGGTGACCCCGAATCGACCCGCAAGCCCGAGGATATCGTCCATGGATGAGCCCCAGGCTCCCCCCGATCGCCAGCCTGCGATCCGCGTCACCACCATGCCCGCCGACGCCAATCCCTATGGCGACATTTTCGGGGGCTGGCTGATGAGCCAGATGGACATGGCCGCCGGCCTCGTCGCCTCGCGCCATTCGCACGGCCGCGCGGTGACGATCGCCGTCGAGGGGATGAAGTTCCACGCCCCCGTAGCGGTGGGCGACGAAGTCTCGGTCTATGCCGATCTGGTCAAGGTCGGCCGGACCTCGATGACGATCGACGTCGCCGCGTGGCGCCGCGCCCGCCACGCCGAGGAAAGCTGCCTCGTCACGCAAGCGCAATTCGTCTTCGTCGCGATCGACGAGCACCGCCATCCGCGTGCCGTCGAGGCTGCGGTCGCAACGGCGTCCTGAACTCCCTATTTCGCCAACGAACCAACAAGGCGCACGCACATGGCTGAATCCTACGACCTCATCGTTCTCGGCTCAGGCCCCGGCGGCTATGTCGCGGCGATCCGCGGCGCCCAGCTCGGGCTCAAGGTCGCGATCGTCGAGCGCGAATTGCTCGGCGGCATCTGCCTCAACTGGGGCTGCATCCCGACCAAGGCGCTGCTCCGCTCGGCCGAGATCTACCATTATATGCAGCACGCCAAGGATTACGGGCTCGTCGCGCAGGGGATCAGCGCGGATATCGAGGCGGTGGTCAAGCGCTCGCGCGGCGTCGCGTCGCAGCTCAACAAGGGCGTGACCGGCCTGATGAAGAAGAACAAGATCGCGGTCCATTTTGGCGAGGGCAAGCTCACCGGCAAGGGCAAGCTCAGCGTCACCAAGGACGGCAAGACCGAAGAACTGACCGCGAAGAACATCATCGTCGCGACCGGCGCGCGGGCGCGCGACCTCCCGAATCTTCCCGCCGACGGCAAGCGCGTCTGGACCTATCGCCACGCAATGACTCCGCCCGAGATGCCGAGCAAGCTGCTGGTCATCGGATCGGGCGCGATCGGGATCGAGTTCGCGAGCTTCTACAACGATATGGGAAGCGACGTGACCGTGGTCGAGATGCTCGACCGCATCGTCCCCGTCGAGGATGCCGACGTCTCCATCTTCCTCGAAAAAGCGCTCAAGAAGCAGGGCATGACGATCCTGACCGGCGCGAAGATCGACAAGATCGCCGCCGATGCCAACGGGGTGAAGGCGACGATCATCGCCCACGACGGCAAGGCGACCGAGAATGCGTTCAGCCATGTCATCGTCGCGATCGGCATCGTCCCAAATACCGAGAATATCGGCCTCGAGGAACTCGGCGTCGCGATGGACGAACGCGGCTTCCTCAAGACCGATCCTGCCTGCAAGACCAACGCCGACGGCGTCTACGCGATCGGCGACATCACCGCGCCGCCCTGGCTCGCCCACAAGGCCAGCCACGAAGGCGTCATCGCTGCGGAAGCAATTGCCGGCAACCATCCGCACGCGATGGACCCGCGCAACATCCCCGGCTGCACCTATTGCCATCCGCAGATCGCCAGCGTCGGCCTCACCGAGGCCAAGGCGAAGGAAGCAGGTTACGCGGTCAAGGTCGGCAACTTCCCGTTCATCGGCAACGGCAAGGCGATCGCGCTCGGCGAGGCCGAGGGCTTCGTGAAGACGGTGTTCGACGCGAAGACCGGCGAGTTGCTCGGCGCACACATGATCGGCGCCGAAGTCACCGAGCTGATCCAGGGCTATACGATCGGCAAGACGCTAGAGACCACCGAGGCCGAGCTGATGGAGACGGTCTTCCCGCATCCGACGCTCAGCGAGATGATGCACGAGTCGGTGCTGGGTGCTTACGGGCGCGCGCTGCATATTTGAGGATTGGGCGCGCGCGTGGCCACTTTCGCTCCCCTCCCGCTTGCGGGAGGGGTCGGGGGAGGGCGTGACGTGCGCGAGTCGGATGAACCTCCCCGTCGGTCCCTCCCCTAGCCCCTCCCGCAAGCGGGAGGGGAACGCTGAGACGCGAGCGATCGGACCATCGCAGCCGCGCTACGATCCGGCGCAAGTATATTGCCCACTAATTTGATAGGATATATATCCAGGCTCCGGCCTTCCTCCGGGTGGAGTTGGAATATGTCCATCTTTTCGCCTCTCGACGACAGTTCGCCAATCATCCTCACTGTCCCCGGGCTCGGCGGCTCGGGGCCCTCGCACTGGCAGACCTTGTGGGAGCAATCACGCCCCGACACCCACCGGGTCGAGCTCGGCATGTGGGATTCGCCCCACCGCAACACCTGGGTGACCAAGCTGGATCAGGCGATCCGCACCGCGCAGGCACCGGTGGTGCTTGCCGCGCATAGCCTCGGCTGCCTCGCCGTGGCGTGGTGGGCCGAGCTTTCCGGGCAGCCCTTTGGCTGGCCGGTGGCCGGCGCATTGCTGGTCGCGCCGGCTGATGTCGACCGCGACGATGTGCGCCCCGAACTCGCCGCTTTCCGGCCCACCCCCGCCAAGCCCCTGCCCTTCCCGTCGATCGTCGTCGCGAGCAGCGACGACCCGTGGATCCACCCGGAAAAGGCGCGCGCGCTCGCCGGCAGCTGGGGCAGCTTCTTTGTCGATGCCGGGCCGCAAGGCCACCTCAATGCCGCGAGCGGCATCGGCTGGTGGGAGGAGGGCCAGTCGCTGCTCGATCGCGTGCTCGACGCGGCATCGGACGGCACTGGCAAGGTACGCTCGGCCAACGAGGCACGCTCGCTGCTCGCGGTGAGCGCCACCGAAGCCGCACAGGCGCATTATTACGGTCAGCGCGTATGACCGGAGTTGCCTTGACCCGGCAGAGATCCGCACCGGCGCAGCCGGGGTGGAAAACGACCCGCGGCAAACCTGGCTAGGTTGCCGGCGGGCGGGGCCGGGTGACGTGCCCTAGAGCGTCACCCGGCCTATGTCGGCCTCTCCGTTTCAGACATTCCCGATCCTGCCAGCTCGGTTCGTCGCAGTCCGAAGCGGATCGACGATGATATATTGTACCTTCATCCGTTCGGGCCTATATGATCGTCCATGCCGGTGAGTCTCCCGCTATCCCGCTTTTGGGGCGGTCTCGACACAAGCTTCGATCGCATCGCGATCGGGCTCAGCGGTCTGTGCCTCGTCCACTGTGTCGCGACCACCGTGCTGCTGACGATTCTCTCCTCCGCCGGCGCCTTGCTGCACCCCGCGATCCACGAGGTCGGCCTCACTCTCGCGATTGGTTTCGGCATCATTGCGCTCGGCAAAGGTGTCCTTTCACATGGTTACATGGCGCCGGCTCTGGTCGGAGCCTTCGGCATCGGCATCATGGCCGGCGCGCTTTCGCTTCCGCATGGCGGGTTCGAGATCTTCTGGACGCTGATCGGCGTGAGCCTCGTCGCGCTCGGTCACGACCTCAACCGCCGCGCCACGTACTGAGGCAGCTTGCCGGGGGGCCTCCGCCACCCTAAATCCATATCATGCCCAATCACGACCATCACGAGCATCACGGCCGCGACCTGACTCAGGCCGCGCAGGCGACGCTCGAGAAATCGGGCGAGCAATGGACTGCGATGCGCGAGCGCGTGTTCGAGGCGCTGGCAGGGTTCGACAAACCGGCCTCCGCCTATGACATCGCCGAAGCCGTGTCGAAGGCCGAGGGCCGCCGCGTCGCCGCCAACAGCGTCTATCGCATCCTCGACCTCTTCGTCGGCTCGAACCTTGCGCGGCGAGTCGAGAGCGCCAACGCCTATATGGCGAACACGCATCCCGATTGCCTGCACGACTGCATCTTTCTGGTGTGCGACAGCTGCGGCCAGACCACCCATCTCGACGACGATACGATCACCAAAACCGTAAGGTCCGCGGCGAAGACGGCGGGCTTTTCACCGGTGCGCCCGGTGATCGAGGTCCGCGGGAAGTGTGCCGACTGCAATTAGGGCTGCACGGAAACTCCACCGCTTTTCAATGATTCGAGCGTTCGACTTGCGGGAAATGCTGGGGTAAGGCGGTCCGATGGCCGACCTTCCAAGCACGCCGCTGCTCGACACCGTCGACACGCCCGCAGACCTTCGCAAGCTCAAGCCGGCCGACCTCCGCCAGCTCGCCGACGAACTGCGCGCGGAGACGATTTCGGCGGTGGGCACGACCGGGGGGCATCTTGGGTCGGGGCTCGGGGTGGTCGAGTTGACCGTCGCGATCCATTATGTGTTCGATACGCCACGTGACCGGCTGATCTGGGATGTCGGGCATCAATGCTACCCGCACAAGATCCTCACCGGCCGACGCGACCGGATCCGCACGCTGCGCCAGGGCGGCGGCCTCTCGGGCTTCACCAAGCGTAGCGAGAGCGAATACGACCCGTTCGGCGCGGCGCATTCGTCGACCTCGATCTCGGCGGCTTTGGGCTTCGCGATCGCCAACAAGCTGCGCGGCGAGCCGGGCATGGGAATCGCCGTGATCGGTGACGGCGCGATGAGCGCGGGCATGGCCTATGAGGCGATGAACAACGCCGAGGCGGCCGGCAACCGGCTGGTCGTGATCCTCAACGACAACGATATGTCGATCGCCCCCCCGGTGGGCGGTCTCTCGGCCTATCTCGCGCGGACCGTGTCCTCGTCCAACTATCTCGGTCTGCGCAACTTCGCCAAGCGTGCGATCCGCCGCATCTCGAAGCGCGTTCACAACGCCGCCGAGAAGGCCGAGGAGTTCGCCCGCGGCATGGCGACCGGGGGCACGCTGTTCGAGGAACTCGGCTTTTATTATGTCGGCCCGATCGACGGGCACAATCTCGACCATCTGATCCCGGTGCTCGAGAATGTCCGCGACAGCGAGCATGGCCCGATCCTCGTCCATGTCGTCACCAAGAAGGGCAAGGGCTATGCCCCGGCCGAGGAATCGGCGGACAAATATCACGGCGTCCAGAAGTTCGACGTGATCACCGGCACGCAGGACAAGGCGCCTCCCGGACCCCCTTCCTATCAGAACGTCTTCGGCGAGACTCTGGCCAAGCTGGCCGAGACCGACCCGCGGATCGTTGCGATCACCGCCGCGATGCCCTCGGGCACCGGCGTCGACAAGTTCGCGCAGGCGCATCCCGACCGCGCCTTCGACGTCGGAATCGCCGAGCAGCACGCAGTGACCTTCGCCGCCGGCCTGGCCGCGCAGGGCATGCGCCCGTTCTGCGCGATCTATTCGACCTTCCTCCAGCGCGCCTATGACCAGGTCGTCCACGACGTCGCGATCCAGAACCTCCCCGTACGCTTCGCGATCGACCGCGCGGGGCTGGTCGGCGCCGACGGCGCGACGCATGCGGGCAGCTTCGACGTCACCTATCTGGCGACGCTCCCCAATTTCGTGGTGATGGCGCCGGCCGACGAGGCCGAACTCGTCCACATGACCTACACCGCCGCCGAACATGATTCGGGTCCGATCGCGGTGCGCTATCCGCGCGGCAACGGGATCGGCATCGCGCTCCCCCAGGTTCCGCAGCGGCTCGAGATCGGCAAGGGCCGAATCGTCCGCGAAGGCAAGGCCGTGGCGATCCTGTCGCTCGGCACCCGCCTCGGTGAGGCGATGAAGGCTGCCGATGCACTCGAGGCGCGCGGCCTCTCCACCACCGTCGCCGACCTGCGCTTCGCCAAGCCGCTCGACGAGGAGCTGATCCGCAAGCTGCTCGCCAGCCATGAGGTGGCGGTGACCGTGGAGGAAGGCGCGATCGGCGGCCTCGGCGCGCATGTGTTGACCATGGCCAGCGACCAGGGCCTGATCGATGCCGGGCTAAAGCTGCGCACGATGCGCCTGCCCGACATCTTCCAGGACCAGGACAAGCCAGAGAAGCAATATGACGAGGCGGGGCTCAACGCCGCGAACATCGTCGACACGGTGCTCAAGGCGCTGCGCTACAACGAAGCCGGCACGGCGGACGTGCGCGCCTGACGGTTGAAAACGGCACATGTGCATGTTATGTACATGCACATGGCGACACAGCTTTCCGATCCGCGTTCCAGCAGGGTAGTGGTGCTGGTCTCTCCTTCGGAGAAACGCCGCATCGCGGCCAATGCCGAGGCTGCGGACATGAGCATGAGCGATTTCATGCGTACCGCCGCCGAGCGCTACAGCGAACCCACACCTGCGGAGCGGGCATTGATGGGCGATCTCCTGGCGCAACTCGAAGTCGCCAACGCACGGACCGAGGCGGCAATGGCCGGGCTCGATGCGGCCCGCACTGCGGCCGCGGCATTCGACGAGGGAGCGTATCGCGCCCGGATCCGCGAGGAGTTGCTGGCGCGAACCGACATTGATTGGGACGCCCTCTCCGCCATGCTGGGCGGCCGCAAGCGCCAATGAGCTTCTGGACCGACGCGCTGCGCGCGCTCCAGCAGGTCACGCTGCTTCAGCACAAGGTCGAGCAGGCGCTGACCACCGCGGAAGAGGCCCGGCGCCACTCGATCGAGACGCGCGAACGCGTGATCCGCCTCGAAACCCTGATCGACATCGCAATGAAGCCGCGCCCCGCGCCGCCGCCACTCCAGCTTCCGGAAAGCTAGCGCGACTATTGCCCCGGATTGCCCGGCTCGGCTGCCTTCGTCGCCGGCGGCGCTGGCGGTCGCAGCGCCGCGAGTCGTTCTGCCGCCGGGGCCAGCGCGGGGAGTCCGCTCGCCGGTTTGTCGAGATAGAAGAACGCGACGGCCGAGACGTCGTCGCTTCGATAGAAGTTGGTCCAGCCGTTCGGGAGGCCGGGATCGGTCACCTGCCTGCCCGAGCTCAGCAGCTGCTGAAAGTTGGTGCGCTGTCCCGGGTCGATCGTCACCGGCTCGAGCTTCGCCCCGGCCTTGAGCAGCCCGATCACCTTGTCCTTCGGCCAGCCGCCGATCTGCTGGAGGTCCACCCGCACATCGCGGTCGAAGAAGATCGGATCGGGAACGTGGAAGCGGTAATAGGTCCACCGCCCGCGCGGTTCATCCGCAACCAGCGAACCCTGGAAGCGATTGACGTAAGCGCCCTGCCCCCAGCCGGTGCCGATATAATCCTCGGTCCCGGTGCCGACGAGCGTCGCATTGGCACCGTCGCCATCGAGATAGATCTTGGTCTCGCCCTCGCCCCACCAGCTCGTGCCATAAGCCGGATCGGTGAGCGTGGTCACGATCGTGCCGAGGAAGCGCCCCTTCCCCTGCACACGCGGCAGCACCCGGAAATCGCGCCCGACCTCGGTCGCGCGCGCGCGGCTCCAATAAGCGTGGAGATAGAGCGCATCCTTCGGCGGCGCCGTCAGCTCGCGATAGTTCACGTCCCAGAAGATCAGGTTGAGCTGCTTGCCCGATTCGTTGGTAACCACCACCCGCGCACCCTTGCGAAAGGGCATCGGCAGATAGGAGACATAGGAGCGCCCCTCGGGGCTGGCGACCAGCGCCGTCTCCATCGGCACCAGCCCGCCGGCGCCGGCGCCGAAGAAATCGCCGAGCGGCACCGACACTGCCGGCTTCGCCGCGCCATCCCAATAGATTTCGAGCCGGAGCCCGCGCAGCATCTCGGGCGAGCGGTCTTCGGTGGTGATCCACATCCGGTCGATGATCCCGGCGCCCTTGATATGCGCCAACGTGATCGAGGCGCCGGCCGGCAAGGTATCGAAGGCATGCCCCTTGCCGCCGCGATTCTCGCGCCCGCCCGCACCCTTCGCCGCCTCGCGGTTTTCCGGGCTCGCCCAACGCGGACGGCCATCCTGCTGGAAGCGATACAGCGCCGCCTCGCCATCTTGCGCGTGGGCCGGCACGCCGCTTCCCAATAGCAGAGCAAGACCGGCGTAACGCAGGATCGACATCAAACTCTCCACGTACCGATAATTATCAGATCATTCTTACATATATCGCGATTCGGGTCGAGCGGGTCGTGTGCGGGCGCCTAGCTTTTGCGAGGAGCAGCGCTTAAACCGGCGCGGTGCTTCAGAAGACTTCCCTTTCCTCCGCCGCACGCCCGCGTGCCCTTGCCACCTGGCTGTTCTTCGTCGCGGCGCTGATCGTGCTGATGGTGGTGATCGGCGGGGTCACCCGGCTCACCGAATCCGGGCTGTCGATCACCCAGTGGAAGCCGATCTCGGGCATCGTCCCGCCGCTCAATGACGCGCAGTGGCAGGCCGAGTTCGCAAACTACCGGCAAATCCCCGAATATCAGCAGCTCAACCAGGGCATGACGCTGGCCGGGTTCAAGGCGATCTTCTTCTGGGAATATCTCCACCGGCTGTTCGGCCGGCTGATCGGAATCGCCTATGCCGTGCCGCTGATCTGGTTCGCCGCGCGCCGCGCGATCCCGCGCGGCTATGGCTGGCGTCTGGTCGCGCTGCTCGCGCTCGGTGCGCTCCAGGGGGCGATCGGCTGGTGGATGGTCCAGTCGGGCCTCAGCGTCCGCACCGATGTCAGCCATGTCCGCCTTTCGGTCCATTTGCTCGTCGCCCTGTTCACGCTCGCCGGGATCGTCTGGACCGCGCTCGACCTGCGCGTGCTGGCGCGCAGCCCGCATACCCGCCCTGCCCGGCTCACCGGCGTCGGCGCCCTTACCGGCGCGATCCTGTTCGTCCAGCTGCTGTTCGGCGCGCTCGTTGCCGGGCTCAACGCGGGGCTGGTGACTGACCAATGGCCGCTGATGAACGGCCGCTTCTTCCCCGGCGCAACGCAACAGGGGCACTCCTTCCTCCACGCGCTGTTCAACGATCCGGCGATCGTCCATTTCGTCCACCGCTGGTGGGCTTGGGTCGCCGTCGCAGCGCTGGTGGTCCTGGCGCGCAAGATGCGCAGTACCGATCGCCGTGCCTCGATTGCGATCCACA
>JASLBO010000249.1 GCA_030146605.1 Sphingomonas sp.
GTCTGGTTGAGCTTGGCGATTTCGGCGTTGGCGCCGGCGAGCTCGGCGGCGCTCTGCGCGCGCGCCTCGAGCAGGCTCGCGCGTTCGGCTTCATATTCGGCGACTGCGGCCTGGACGAAGCGCGCCTGGGTGGCGGCGATCACGGCGGGGGTTCCCGCCGGCGGCGCATAAGCGACGCGTCCCGTCTCCAGATAGCGCGCCAGCGCGTTGCTGCGCGCCTGGGTGAGGCGTGCCGTGAGCAGGCCCTGCGTCGCCTGCGCATCGTCGGCGCCGGCGAGCGTCGAATCCAGCTCGATGAGCAATTGGCCGCGCTTGACGCGCTGGCCGTTGTGGACATGGATCGCGCGGACCGCGCCGATCTCGATCGGCTGGATGATCTTGACGTAGGCCGACGGCACGACCTTTCCGGTGGCGACCGCAACGGTATCGACCTTGCCGATGCACGCCCAGAGCAGCGCCACCGCGAACAACGTGCACAGCAGCAGCAGCAGCCAGCGCAGCCCCGGGCTGGGCGGCTTTTCGATGATCTCGAGCGCGGCGGGGAGGAATTCGTGATCGAGTCGCGGCTTGTGCCGCGCCCTCGCCTCGTTCTCGAGCCGCCACGCGGTGCGCAGCACGCGCCAGTGATGCGCCAGATTGGGCATGCGATCGGCGAGGCTCATGCCGGGATTCCCATCTGCTTGCCGTAAAGCTGGGCGTAGCGCCCACCCGCGCGGATCAGGCTTTCATGATTACCGTCCTCGGTGATCGCGCCCCCCTCGACGGTCACGATCCGGTCGCACTGGCGGACGGCCGAGAGGCGGTGCGCGATGATGATCACGGTCCGGCCCTTGGCGATGACGCCGAGATTGCGCTGGATGATCTCCTCGCTTTCGGCGTCGAGCGCGCTCGTCGCCTCGTCGAGGATCAGGATGCGTGGATCGGTGACCAATGCGCGGGCGATGGCGAGGCGCTGACGCTGCCCGCCGGAGAGATTGCCGCCGCGCTCGTCGATCACCGTATCATAGCCATGGGTGAGCTCGAGGACGAACTCGTGCGCCCCCGCCATCTGGGCGGCGGCGATCACCTGCTCCATCGGCCGGGTGGGATCGGTCAGCGCGATATTGTCGCGCACCGAGCGGTTGAACAGGATGTTCTCCTGAAGGACGACGCCGATCTGGCGGCGCAGCCATGCGGGATCGACCAAGGCAAGGTCGACTCCGTCGACGAGGACGCGGCCCTGTTCGGGCACATAGAGCCGCTGGGCGAGCTTGGTGAGGGTGGATTTGCCCGAACCCGACGGCCCGACGATGCCGAGCATCTCGCCCGCCGCGATCTCCAGACTGACTCCGCGCAGCGCCTCGGGGGAGTCGGGGCGATAGCGGAAGCGGACGGCGTCGAAGCGGATGTCGCCGCGGATCGCCGGCAGGCTGGCGCGATTGGGGTTGTGCTCGGGCTCGGCCGGCGCATTGAGCACGTCGCCGAGCCGATCGACCGAGATGCGGACCTGCTGGAAGTCCTGCCACAGCTGCGACAGCCGCAGGACGGGCGAGGCCACCCGCCCCGCCAGCATGTTGAACGCGACCAGCGACCCGACCGACAATTCCCCCGCGATGACTTGTTTCGCGCCGAAATAGAGGATCGCGACGGTGGTCAGCTTCGAGACGAGCTGGATGCCGTGGCTGCCCCAATTGGCCAGCGTCATCACCGAGAAGCCGGTCTGGGTGTAGCCGGCGAATTGCCGCTCCCAGCGCGCGCGCATCTGCGGCTCGACCGCCATCGCCTTGAGCGTGCCGATGCCGGTCACGCTCTCGACGAGGAACGCCTGGTTCTCGGCGCCGCGCTGGAACTTCTCGTCGAGACGCGCGCGCAGCACCGGCGTGACGACGATCGAGATCAGCGCGTAGAGCGGGATCGACAACACCACGACGAGCGTCAGGATCGGGCTGTACAGATACATCACCGCGAAGAAGACCAGGGTGAAGAACAGGTCGATGACCACGGTCACGGCGTTGGAGGTGAGGAATTCGCGGATCCGCTCGAGCTCGCGGACGCGGGCGACGCTGTCGCCGACGCGGCGCGCCTCGAAATAGGAGAGCGGCAGGTTGAGAAGATGGCGGAACAGCCGCGACGAGAGTTCGGCATCGACGCGATTGGTGGAATGCGCGAACAGCCAGTTGCGCAGCGCCGACAGCGCGGTCTCCCATGTCAGCACCACCGCGAGGCCGAGCGCCAGCACGTCGAGCGTCGAGAGCGACTGGTGAACCAGCACCTTGTCGATCACCAGCTGGAAGAAGATCGGCGAGACCAGCCCCATCAGCTGGAGAAAGAAGGAGGCGATGAGCACATCGCGCAGCGGCTTGCGGTATTTGACCAGCGCGGGGATGAACCAGCTGATGTCGAACGGCCGGGTGGTGCCGGCGATCGCCTCGCGCGTGGTCATCAGCAGCAGCCGGCCGCTGAACTGCGCCGCGAACTCCTCCTCCGACAATATCTCCGGCCGCTCGGCATCGCCGCGCTGGATCAGAAACCGCCGCGGCTCCTCGCTCTCGTCGACCTTGAGCAGGATCAGCGCACCGCCGCTCCCGGTCTCGGCCAGCGCCGGCAGCGGCCGCTTGGCCAGCTGGGAAGTGCGCGTCTGCCGGATCTGCGCGACGATGCCGATGCGCTTCGCGGCGCGCGCCAGATCCTCGAGCCGGAAACGGTCGGCGCTGCCATGCTCGTGCACGATCTGCGCCGGATCGGCGGGGACCCCCAGGAAACGCGCAACGAGCACGAACGCATTCAACGCCGCCTGGCCGTCCTCGATCACCAAATCCCCCTCACCCGCAGCCCCGATCTGCGATCGATCAACGTTTTCAAACGTCTGATCGCATAACTTCTAAAGTCATGCGGCGGCTCCGCCAACTATTCATTCGATGATTGGCGGTTCCGCGACGATCCGGACAGGCATTTGTCGACTTGCGGGCGCGAGTGCGTTCGCTTGTGCCAGGATATTTCGAACAGCCCTGCATCCCGGGTGCGACCGGATCGGCTCAGCTGTCTTGCCCGTTGCCCGCGCGCTGCGGCTTCGGTGGCTTTGCGGGTGCCGTGGTCGCGTCGCTGCCTTCGCCCCCGGAATCGGCCCTCGGCTGGAGCACCAGCACATTGTTCTCGACCCGCCAGCTGTGCAGCCGCGACAGGAAGTTCATGCCGAGCACGTCGAGATCGCCGAAGCTCTCCGACACGACCACGCCGAGATCCTCGGTCTCGAGCGGGCCGATCGCCAGCGTCCGGATCCGGCCGCGGCGCGCCGCGACGGTGCCGTTGGCGGTCTCGATCATCACCGGCAGGCCGCTGCCGGCGGCAACTTGCGATTCCGCGGCGGTGCGGTCCGAGATCGCCGTGATCGTCGCGCCGCTGTCGATCAGCATGCGGCGCTCGACGCCGTTGAGCGTCACCCGCGCCCAGAAATGGCCGTCGGGCGCCATGCGGATGCGCACCGTCTCGCCGTCGACCTGCTGATCGTCGATGCCGAGCTTCGCCGAAGCCGCGGCGAACATGGCACCGATCTCGTGGCGGTGCGAAACCGCGAGCACCGTCAGCACGATGATCAGCGCCCAGCTGACCAGCGAGCGCAATACGAAGCCGATCGACAATTTCCGGATCGAGAGTGCG
>JASLBO010000228.1 GCA_030146605.1 Sphingomonas sp.
CAAGGACCTCGACCGTAAGCTCCACCGCACGATCGCGGGCGTCGCCGGCGATATCGAGGCGCTGACCTTCAACAAGGCAGTCGCGCGGCTCTACGAACTGGTCAACGCGATCGAAAAGGCATCGCCTTCGCCTTCGCGGACCAACGCAATCCGCACGATTGCGCGGATCGTCGCGCCGATGGCGCCCCATCTTGCCGAGGAAGTCTGGGCGAAGACGGGCGGCGAGGGCATGATCGCCGACGCTCCCTGGCCCGAAGTCGATCCGGCGCTGCTCGTCGACGACGAAGTGACGATCGCGGTGCAGGTCAATGGCAAGCTGCGCGATACGCTGGTAATGCCCAAGGGCACGCCGAAGGATGTGGTCGAGGCGGCGGCACTTGCCGCGGAGAAGATCGTTCGAGTGCTCGAGGGCAAGCCGCCCAGGAAGGTGATCGTCGTGCCCGACCGTCTGGTGAACATCGTCGCATGAGGGCCGCCGCACTCCTCTGCGCTGCGGCGCTGGCGCTTTCAGGCTGCGGGCTGCAGCCGCTCTACAGCGGGGGCGGCAGCGGGACGGTCGCGTCGGTGCTTGCCTCGGTGCAGGTCGCTCCGATCGAGGGGCAATCGGGCTGGCTGGTATCCAACGCGCTACGCGACCGGCTGCATGCCGGCGACACATCGGCACGCTATCGGCTCGAGGTCCAGCTCGATGATCAGATCTCGGGACTCGGCGTGCGTCGCGACGACAGCGTCGCGCGCGAGCGGCGGACGCTTCGTGCGCGCTACCAGCTGGTCGATCTGGCGAGCGGCGCGGTGGTGCTCGATGCGACCGCGGGATCCGATGCCGGCATCGACGTGGTGGGTTCCGAATATGCCACGATCGCAGCCGAGAGAACGGCGCTCGAGCGGCTTTCGGGGATCGTCGCCGATCAGATCGTCGCGCGCGTGGCCCGCTATGCGCAGTCGGGCCCGACGCCCGGTCCGGCGGCACCTGCGGATAGCGCCGGACAATGAAAGCCAGCGCGGGGCAGATCCGCGCCGCCGTCGACAAGCCCGACCGCGCGACGCGACTCTATCTGTTCCACGGTCCCGACGAAGCCGGCGCGGCCGACCTCGCCGGGCGACTCGGTCGCGCGCTGGGCCCTGATGCCGAGCGCGTGGATATCGACATGAAGGCGCTGCGCGAGCAACCCGGCCGGCTGGCGGACGAGGCGGCGTCGCTCTCGCTGTTCGGCAGCGTGCGCTATGTCCGCCTGACGGGCGTGGAGGAAGGTGCCGGTGAGGCGATCGCCCTGCTCCTCGCCGCCGAACGCGCGGGAAATCCGGTAATTGCGATCGGTCCGGGGCTCAAGGCGAGCGGCAAGCTGGTGAAGGCGGCGATCGCGGCCCCCACTGCGCTGGCTTTCGCCTGCTATGTGCCCGAGGGGATCGACGCCACGCGGCTGGCGACGACAGTGGCGCGCGAGCATGGGCTGCGGCTCACCGGGGACGTGCCGCAGCGCCTCGCCGCCGCAACCGGGGGCGACCGTGCCATTCTCGCGCGCGAGATCGAGAAGCTCGCTTTGTATCTCGACGCCGCGCCCGATCGTCCGCGCGACGCCGATGGCGATGCGCTCGACGCCATCGGCGCCGATCTGGGCGATACCGAGCTGTTCCACGCGATCGATGCGGTGCTCGACGGACGGGTTGCCGAGGTCGGCAGCGCGCTCGCCGGGCTCGGCGACGGCACGGCGGTGCCGCTGATGCGTCAGCTATCGCGTCGGCTGCTGACTCTGGCCGAGCTGCGCAGCGACATGGACAAGGGCGCCTCGGTGGACGATGTACTTGAAAAGCATCGCATTTTCTTTCGGGAGAAGGCGTCGACGGGCCGCGCACTGCGGCGCTGGAACGCGGCGCAGATCGCGCGCGCGATGCAGCGGGTGCGCGAAACCGAACGCGCGCTGATGCATTCAGGGAGCGCCGGTGAAGTGCTGGCCGAGGCCGAGTGCGCAGCAATCGCGCGGGCGGCGGCGCGGGCGCGAGGGTGAGCGTCGTCATCCCGGCGAAATCCGGAACCTCAGGCGGCGAGAGTTCCGGGACGAGATCCCGACTTTCGTCGGGATGACAGCTGCCGTCAGATCCGTTCGCCGGTCAATCGCTGGCAGACCATGTCGAGCTGGTCGAGCGTCGAATAGCCGAGCGTGAGCGTGCCGCCCTTGGCACTATGCGCAATACGGACATGGAGGCCGAGCACGTCGCCCAATTGGCGCTCGAGCGCTTCGATGTCGGCGTTGCGGCTCGCCCCCTCGCCGCTTTTGCGCTGGGTCGACGGCTTGGCCTCGCGGGCGAGCTTTTCGGTCTCGCGGACCGACAGCCCCTTTTCGGCGACGGTACGTGCGAGCCGCTCGGCATCGGGAGCGCCGATCAGCGCGCGCGCATGTCCCATCTCGATCGCGCCGGTGACCACCATCTCGCGTATCGGTTGAGGAAGATCCAACAGCCGCAGCAGGTTGGCGACATGACTGCGCGATTTGTGGACCAGCCGTCCCAAGGCTTCCTGCGTGTGGCCGAACTCACCGATCAGCCGCGCATAGGCCTCGGCCTCTTCGATCGCATTGAGGTCCTCGCGCTGGATGTTCTCGACCAGCGCGATTTCCATCGTCTCGGCGTCGGTCAGCTCGCGGACGAGGACGGGCACCTCGTGGAGCCGCGCGCGCTGCGCCGCGCGCCAGCGGCGTTCGCCCGCGACGATCTGGTAGCTGTGGCCGTGCGGGCGCACGACGATCGGCTGAATCAAACCGCGTGACGCGATCGACTCGGCCAGATCGTTGAGCGCCGCTTCGTCGAAATGCCGCCGCGGCTGGCCGGGATGCGGCGCCATCGCACTGACCGGGAGCATACGCACGCCCTGGGCTCCGCGCTCGGATGTGCCCGACACCGGCGCTTCGGACACATTGTCGCCGAGAAGCGCGCTGAGGCCACGGCCAAGGCCGTGCTTGCGGGGTGCTGGTTCGGTCATGCGGCCTTCCTGAGCTTGGGCAGGCGTTCGATCACCTCACGCGCCAGGGCGATATACGCCTCCGAGCCTGCGCAGCGATAATCGTAGATCAGCGCTGGCAGGCCATGGCTCGGCGCTTCGGAAAGCCGGACGTTGCGCGGTATCACCGTGTCGAACACGACCTTGCCGAGCACTGCCCGGACATCGTCGGCCACCTGATCGGTCAGCCGGTTACGGCGATCATACATGGTGAGCGCAACCCCGAGGATCGACAGGCCAGGATTGAAGCGGCTTCGGATACGGTCGATCGTGCTGAGCAGCTGGCTGAGCCCTTCGAGGGCGAAGAACTCGCACTGGAGCGGGACGAGCAGCGCGTGCGCCGCGACCATCGCATTGATCGTCAGCAATCCCAGCGAGGGAGGACAGTCGATCAGTACCACGTCCCATCGCGCCGCCGCATGGCGGGCCAGCGCAGCATCGAGCCGATGGGTCCGCGCTTCGAATTCGATCAACTCGATCTCGGCGCCCGACAGGTCCTGCGTCGCAGGCACGATGTCGAGCCGCGGCACCTTGGTAGCGATCGCAACCTCGTCGAGCGTCGCACTTCCGACGAGGAGGTCGTAGGTGGAGTGCTGGTTGCGCGCAGCGCGCCCGATGCCCAGCCCGGTCGAGGCGTTTCCTTGCGGGTCGAGATCGAGCAGCAGGACGCGCAGGCCTGTCGCCGCCAGCGCGGTGCCGACGTTGATCGCAGTG
>JASLBO010000255.1 GCA_030146605.1 Sphingomonas sp.
GCTTCGGCCCGCCATGGAAAGTTTTAGGAGAGGATGCCTGAAAGGCCTGCTCTGTTTGCCGTGCAGCGCGTTTTTGTGCAAGTGCGAAATGTTCCTTAGGTGGTTGCACGGATTGCAACCAACTTTGCGTGCATAAAGTCAGACCAGCGGAGGCGCAGGGCGTCCGGAGTGCGTCAGAGCGCTCGACAAAGCGCGTGACGCACTGCACAAGATCAGGAATGCGAAGGTTACCCCCTCTCACCGCGATCGAGGCATTCGTCCAGGTGGCGCGGCTCGGCTCGATCAAGGCGGCGGCCGAAGAGCTGGCCTTGTCGTCCCCGGCGCTGAGCCGGCGCGTGCAGTCGCTCGAGCGCTTCATCGGCAAGCCGCTGTTCGAGCGCCGGCATCAGGCGCTGAGGCTCAACGACGATGGTGATCGCCTGCTCGGCATGATCGCGCCGGCACTCGATGCGATGACCGATGCGGTCGAGGCGATGACCAGCGGCGGCGAGCTGCTCCGGCTGCGGCTCAGCGTATTGCCGCTCTACGCGACGCAGCAATTGCTTCCGCGTCTGCCCGAACTCAAGCGCCGCCATCCCGAACTGCATCTCGACGTCGACACTGCCGGCTATGGCGTCGCGCGGCTGGGGGACGGTCTGGATGCCGCGATCGTGATCGCCCGCGACATCGACCCGGGTTTCTATTCGAAGCGGCTCGACCGCAACCGCGTCCATGTGATCGGCGCGCGGGCGCTGGTCGAAGGCGCCGACCCGATCACCCGCCCCGAGCAGCTTTCCAGGCTTACCGCTCTGGTGCATCGCGACATGCCCGAGACCTTCACGGCGTGGCGCGCCGCGGCGGGTTTCCCCGATCTCGAGCCGCTGGCGATCGACCATTTCGACTCGGGCAATCTGATGCTCGAGGCGGCGGCGCAGGGGCTGGGCGTCGCGTTCATGCTCGAATCGCATTTCGAGGCGGCGCGCGACGAACGCCTCGTCCAGCTCTTCGACCTGACGGTGGAGAGCCATTACAGCTACTGGTTCGTCTGCCGCCCCCGCGCGCTGAGCCAGCGCCCGGTGAAGATCTTCCACGACTGGCTGATCGAGGCGATGGGCGCGGAGAAGGCGTAACGTCCATCCTCCCCGTCCCGGGGAGGATTCTACTCCGTGCGCGCCTTGACGATCTTGCCGGGGTTGCGTGGCGGCTCGCCCTTGGGGAGCGCGTCGACATTGTCCATGCCTTCGACCACTTCGCCCCAAACCGTATACTGGCGGTCGAGGAAGGTCGCATCGTCGAGGCAGATGAGGAATTGCGAATTGGCGGTGTTCGGATCGTTGGTCCGCGCCATCGAGCAGACACCGCGGACGTGCGGCTCGCTGCTGAACTCCTGGGCGAGATTGGGCTCCTTAGAGCCACCCGTGCCGGTACCCGAGGGATCGCCGCCCTGCGCCATGAAGCCGTCGATCACGCGGTGGAAGATCACCCCGTCGTAAAAGCCGTCATCGGCGAGCTTGACGATCCGCTCGACATGCTTGGGCGCCAGATCGGGGCGCAGCTTGATGCGGACATCGCCGGTGTCGAGAGTCAGGACGAGCGTGGTTGGGTCGGACATGGTTCACTCCATGAAACTGGTCGCCCGCGGCCCTAGCAGGTCGCGAGTGACTTGCAACACGCTCTCCGCATTGGCACTAGCGGCGCCAACCGGGGCGCCACAGGGAGGTCGGACGATGAGCGAGACCGAACTTCATCCCGAGTCGAAGCCGCCCGAAAGCGAGCTCGACGAGGACGACCGGCTCAAGCCCGAGTTCGTCAGCGCAGTGCTCGAGGCAGTCGCGGCAGGCGATTCCGAGACCGCGCGGATGCGCGTCGCGCCACTCCACCCCGCCGATATCGCCGATCTGGTCGAGCTGACTCCGGCCGAATTGCGCCCGGCGCTGGCGGCGGCGATCAGCGACCTGATCGACGGCGATGTGCTCGCCGAGATGAACGACTGGGTCCGCGAGGCGCTGGTCGACGCGCTCGAGCCGTACCAGGTGGCCGACATCGCCGCCGAGCTCGATACCGACGACGCCGTCGCGATCATCGAGGACATGGATTTCGAGGACCAGCGCGAAGTGCTCCGCGCGCTCGACCCCGACGACCGCGCCGCGATCGAGGAAGCGCTATCCTATCCGGAGGAAACCGCCGGACGGCTGATGCAGCGCGAGCTGATCGCGGTGCCCGAGCATTGGACCGTCGGCGACGTGCTCGATTATCTGCGCGGCGACGAGGAGCTGGCCACCGACTTCTGGGAGATCTTCGTCGTCGATCCGGCGCACCACCCGGTCGGCACCTGCGCGCTTTCGTGGATCCTGCGCACGCCGCGCGCAGTCTCGATGCGCGACGTGATGAAGCGCGAGCAGACCTTGATCCCGGTCGACATGGACCAGGAAGAAGTCGCGCTGCGCTTCCAGAAATACGCGCTGATCTCGGCGGCGGTGATCGACAGCAGCGGCCGGCTGGTCGGCATGATCACCGTCGACGACGTGGTCCACATCATCTCCGAAGAGGCGGGCGAGGACATCCTGCACCTCTCGGGCGCCGGCGAAGGCGACATCAACGAGCCGGTGTTCGACAGCTACAAGGTTCGCGTCCGCTGGCTGCTCACCAATCTGGTGACGGCTCTGGTGCCCGCGACGATCGTTTTCTTCTTCGAGGCGACGATCGCGCAAATGGCCGTGCTCGCGGCGCTGATGCCGATCGTCGCCGGAGTCGGCGGCAATGCCGGCACCCAGACGCTCGCGGTCACCGTCCGCGCGCTCGCCACCAACCAGCTCACCCAGTCGAACACGATCCGCGCGATCCGCCGCGAGATTTCGATCGCTTTGCTCAACGGCCTGACCGTCGCCGCGGTGATCGGGCTGGGAATCGGCGCGGGTTTCCAGGATGCCGCGCTCGGCGCGGTGATCGCCGCGGCGATGCTCGCCAATATCGTGATCGCGGGATTCGCCGGGGTGCTGGTGCCGGTGACGTTCGAGCGATTCGAGCAGGATCCGGCGGTGGCGTCGTCGGTGTTCGTGACGATGGTCACCGATTCGATGGGGTTCCTCGCCTTTCTCGGGCTCGCCACCGCGAGCGGACTGGTCGGTTGATCGCGGGCCGGCGCGACCCCAGATGGGGACCGTGCCGCTACACCTGACCAAAGTCGCCTATGGCTGCGACAGCATCGAATATCTGCAGGAACGCCTCGCGCTCAAGGCCGCGCATCTGCCCGCCTTTCTCACCACGCGCTATCTGCCCAAACGGCACGAAGAGATCGTCGGCGGTTCGCTGTTCTGGATCATCAAGCACCAGCTGATCGGCCGCTCGCCGATTTCCGGCTTCGGCGAGGCCGAAGGCGGACGCGTGGCGATCTATCTCGAGCCGAGGCTGGTACTCGTCCAGGCGCGGCCCAAGCGCGCGCATCAGGGCTGGCGCTATCTCGAGGGCGCGGACGCCCCGACCGATCTGGGCGAGGCCGGCGCGGGAATTTCGGAACTGCCGCCGGCGCTGGTGGGGGAGCTGGCGGCGATGGGGCTGATCTGAGATCGCTGCGGGGGCACGTACTGTTCGTGCTGAGCTGGTCCAAGCAGTGCCTAAGGCGGTTCGCTTATGGATGGGCACCCTTCGACGAGCGCAGGGCGAGCGGAGTTTGCGTGCCGCTAATTCGCCAGTTGCGGGAAGGCGTTCCGGAACGCCGCGACCTTGGGTTTGTCCCAGCGCACGATGTAAGGATGCGTCGGATTGCGCCAGAAAAAGTCCTGATGCGAGGCTTCGGCCGGATAGAAGTTGCCGCTCTCGATCCGGGTCACGATCGGCTTAGGCCACGCCTTGGCGCGGCCGAGCTGGGCGATATAGGCCGCGGCAACCCTGCGCTGGGCGTCGTCCTGCGGAAAGATCGCCGAGCGATAGCTGGGGCCGGTATCGGGGCCCTGGCGGTTTAGCTGGGTCGGATCGTGCACGACCGAGAAATAGATGCGCAGCAAGGTGCCGTAGCTGATTTTGCGTGGATCATAGACGATGCGCACCGCCTCGGCATGGCCGGTGCGTTCGGTCGAGACCTTGCTGTAATTCGCAGTGCTGCGCGTGCCGCCGGCATAGCCGCTGGTCACCGAATGCACGCCCTTCACCGACTGGAAGACTGCCTCCACTCCCCAGAAGCAGCCGCCGGCGAGCACCGCGACTTGCTGGTTCTTGCCGCCCGTCACGTCCTGCGCCGGCGGCGGGATCGGCACTGCGCGCTCTGCGGCGGGAGCGGCGATCGCCGGCAGCAGCAAAGCCGCGCCGGCGAGACCGAAGGGGAGAGCCCATTTCAACATGGGCGCAAGATCGGTCTTCCCGGCGCTCAGCGCAAGGCCGCGCAGGCGGTCTGGATCCGCGTGCACGCCTCGGTCAGCAACGCCTCCGACGTCGCATAGCTGATCCGCATCGCCGGCGAGAGGCCGAAGGCGGCGCCGTGGACCGCGGCGACCTTGGCCTCGTCGAGCAGATAGGCGATCATCTCTTCGTCGGTGGTGATCACCTGCCCCTTGGGCGTGGTCTTGCCGATCAGCCCGGCGAACTCGGGATAGACGTAGAAGGCGCCTTCGGGCCGCGGACAGGTCATCCCGTTGATCTGGTTGAGCATCGACACGACGAGATCGCGCCGGCCCTGAAACGCCGCGACGCGCTCCTTGAGGAAGCTCTGATCGCCGTTGAGCGCGGCAACCGACGCCCATTGCGAGATGCTGCACGGGTTCGAAGTCGACTGCGACTGGAGCTTGCCGATCGCCTTGATCAGCCAGGCCGGGCCGCCGGCATAGCCGATCCGCCAGCCGGTCATCGCATAGGCCTTGGACACGCCGTTGGTGGTGAGCGTGCGATCGGTGAGCGACGGGCAGACCTGCGCGATCGTGGCGAATTCGAAGCCGTCATAGAGGATATGCTCGTACATATCGTCGGCATAGATCAGCACCTGCGGGTGCCGTTGGAGGACCTCGCCCAGTGCCTTCAGCTCCGCCGCGCTATACGCCGCGCCCGTCGGGTTTGACGGCGAATTGAGCACTACCCATTTGGTCCTGGCCGTGATCGCGGCCTCGAGCTGTTCCGCGGTAATCTTGTAATTCTGGTCGGCGCCCGCGGCGATGAACACCGGCGTGCCCCCGGCGAATTCGACCACGTCGGGATAACTCACCCAATAAGGCGCGGGGACGATCACTTCGTCGCCGGCGTCGATCGTCGCGCAGAACGCATTGAACAAGGTGTGCTTGCCGCCCGAATTCACGCTGATCTGGTTCTCGGCATAGGTCAGGCCGTTGTCGCGCGCGAACTTGGCGACGATCGCCTGCTTCAGCTCGGGAATGCCGTCGACATTGGTGTACTTCGTCTTGC
>JASLBO010000520.1 GCA_030146605.1 Sphingomonas sp.
GTGTTCGACACCGTCGGCGGCGGCCCCGACGGGCGGCCCGACTGGATCACCCATTCGACCACCTATCCGCTGCTCGACAAGTCGAGCGCGACGGTAGCGGACTTCGTCGACCGCCGGCGCAAGGGCGAGCCGGTGTTCGGCGGGAACGAGGCTGAGGCTGAGGGGAATGTAACGAAGTAAAATCCCCCCTCGCGCCAGCGGGGGGGAGGATTTTGTCTTCGGGGGTCGCATCCGGGCCGTTGCTCCCCTAAGTCGGGCGCGAAATGAACGCGCCGCTGTATAACAGTCAGATCCTGCGGCTCGCCGCGGAGATCCCTTTTCACGAGCGGCTGGGCGAGCCCGCCGCGAGCGTCGAGAAGCGCTCGCCGGTGTGCGGGAGCCGGGTAACGGTCGATATCGAACTCGACGCCGCCGGCCGCGTCGCCGCGCTGGGGATGCTGGTGCGGGCCTGTGCGCTCGGGCAGGCGTCGGCTTCGCTGATGGGAGCGCATGTCGTCGGGCGCAGCGCAGACGAGATTGCCGCCGCGCGGGACCAGTTGACTGCGTGGCTGGCGGGTGAGCGCGACACGCCGCCGGACTGGCCGGGGATGGAGATTTTCGCGCCGGCGCTCGTGCACCGCGGGCGCCACGCCTCGATTCGCCTCGCCTTCGAGGCAGCCGCGCAGGCCGCCGCCGAGGCGCGGCGCTGATGGAAGAGCATTCGGGCCTGTCGCTGCTCCACGACGGCGTGCCGCTGCTCGGCTTCGCGCTCGTTTTCGTACTTATCTTCCGCCGGCTCGGCCTCGGCGCCACTTTGGGATTTCTCGTCGCGGGCGCGGTCGTCGGCCCGCAAGTGCTCGGACTGGTTGGTGACGCCGAGAGCAAATTGGGTATCGCCGAGCTCGGCATCGCCTTGCTGCTGTTCCTCGTCGGGCTCGAACTGAGCCCGTCGCGGCTGTGGCGGATGCGCCACGAGATCTTCGGGCTCGGGCTGCTGCAGGTCACGTTGTGCGGGCTGGCCGTCTCCGCGATCGTCTGGGCGGCGGCGAACAGCTCGCTGGCGGCAGCGCTGGCGCTGGGTCTGCCGCTTGCGCTGTCCTCGACGGCGCAGGTGCTGCCGTTGCTGCAATCGGCCGGGCGGCTCCGCACCCCCTTTGGCGAGCGCGCCTTCGCGATCCTGCTGTTCCAGGATCTGTCGATCGTCCCGCTGATCACCATCGTTGCAGCGATGTCGCGCAATCCCGCCGACCTCGACGGCCCGCCGGGCTGGCTGCTGGGGCTGTACACGGTCGGCGCGATCGTCGGGCTGATCCTCGCCGGGCGTTATCTGCTGCGGCCGCTGTTCCGGCTGATCGGCAATCTCGGCGAGCGCGAGATGTTCGTGTTCGCCGGGCTGTTCACCGTCACTGCGAGCGCGGCGATCATGGAATGGCTCGGGCTCTCCGCGGCGCTGGGGGCGTTCATCGCCGGCGTGATGCTGGCGGATTCGCCCTATCGCCACGAGCTCGAGGCCGATGTCGAGCCGTTCCGGGCGATTCTGCTGGGGCTGTTCTTCCTCGCAGTGGGGATGACGCTCGACCTGCACGCAATTGCCGAGCGGCCGCTGTTCGTCGCCGGCATGGCGCTGGCGCTGATCACGGCCAAGACGGTGCTGATCGCCGGGCTGGCCTTGCTGTTCGGAATGAAGCGGCGCTCGGCCTTCGCATTGGGTGTGCTGCTCAGCCAGGGCGGCGAGTTCGGCTTCGTGCTGTTCGCGCAGGCGCAGTCGGCGATGCTGATCACCGGCGAGGCGGCGAGCATCTTCGGCGCGATCGTGACCCTGTCGATGGCGACGACGCCGTTCCTGATGATGGCGACCAGGCGGCTGCGCGCCGAGCCCGAGCCGAGTTCGGAGGGGATGGACGGGCCGCGGGAAGAGGGATCGAACGCCGTGGTGGTCGGCTATGGCCGCTTCGGCCAGACCGTGGCGCAGATGCTGATCGGGCAAGGCATCCCGGTGACGATCGTCGACACCGATGTCGAGATGATCGAGACCGCGAACAGCTTCGGGATGAAGGTCTATTATGGCGACGGCACGCGGACCGACATCCTGCGCCAGGCCGGCGCCGCCGACGCCGAATTGCTGATGTTCTGCCAGGACGGCGACGGGCTCGACACCGAGGCGCTGGAGGGCATCCACCACGCCTTCCCCAAGGCGACGATCTTCGTGCGGGCCTATGACCGGCGATCGGTGATGAAGATGAAGGGCGCGCCGATCGCCGGCGCGGTGCGCGAGCTGCTGGAGAGCGCGATCGTGATGGCCCGGCGGGCGATGGGCGCAGTCGGCGTGACGCAGCAGGAGATCGACAAGACCGAGGCCGAATATCGCCGGCGCGACTATGAGCGGCTGAAGCTGCAGCGCGAGAGCGGCGACTTACGTGCCGGAATCGACGGCATATTCACGCAAGCCGGGCAAGCCGCCGCGGCCCAAGCCGATCTGGAGCGCAGGTGAAGAACCGGCCCTTCCGCGAGCGGATGGGATTCGCGTTCGAAGGCATCCGCACCGGCTGGAGACGCGAGGCAAGTTTCCGGACGCAGACCATGCTAGCGGGCGTTGCGCTGCTCGCGCTGATCCTGCTGCGGCCGGCGCCGATCTGGTGGGGACTGGTGGCAGTGACCTGCGCGCTGGTGCTGGCGCTGGAACTGCTCAATTCGGCGATGGAGGCAGTGATCGATCTGCTGCACCCCCACATCCATCCTTCGATCAAGGTGGCGAAGGACATGCTGGCCGGCGCCGTGCTGGCGATCAGCATCGCCGCGATCATAGTGGGCTTCGCGATGGTGATCGCGACGGGACCGCGCTTTCTCGCGGAGATCGGACTGTGAAACTGGTGACCGTGCTCGCCGCGCTTTCCGGCGCGCTTGCAGTGGCGGCGGGGGCATTCGGGGCGCATGGCGCCGAGAGCCAGGCGGCGGAATGGCTGCGGACCGGCGGGCAGTATCAGCTGGTGCATGCAGTGGCGGCATTGGTGGCGGTGCGGATGGAGGCGCGGGGGCCGGCGTGGCTGTTCGTCGGCGGCGCCGGGGTGTTCGCGGGGATGCTGTACCTGATGGCACTGGGACTGCCGCGCTGGCTGGGAGCGATCACGCCGATCGGCGGTGCGGCTCTGATCCTGGGGTGGATATGGTTGGCGATATCGGCGGCACGCCGGAGGTGAAGCCCGTCCCCTCCCGGTGAGCGCGCCTATTGGGTGCTGACGATCTTCGCGACCTGCGCGGCGGTGACGGGGTGATAGGTTGGGCGGGCTTCGTCGAAGAAGCGCTTCGCGACCGGCTTGCCCCAGTCGCCCTGCCGCATCAGGCCTTCGTAGACCGGACGGATCAGCAAGCCGCGGCCGACGCTGGTGACGAAGGCGCGAATCGAGGGGAGTGCGGGATCGTAGCGATTGGCGATCGCCAGCTCGGCCCAGGCCGAGCGGACATAGGGGTTGGTCGAGCGCGACAGGCCGAGCGTGTCGTCGAGTTCCCTGAGCCGCGCCGGGGTCTGCTGGCGGGGCAGGCCACCCAGGAAGCGCAGCCATTGCTGAGTGGCCCAGCCCTTCGGGTCGACTGCCGCGACCGGCCCGCCCGATTTCACCGCGGCGAGCTGGGCATCCACTCTGGCGAGCGTCGGGGACTGGACGTGGACGGCGTTCTCCGGAAGGCCGGGCTGATAGGTCCAGCGATCGAGCTGGAGCTGGTCTTCGAGCGCCTTATCACCCTTGATCAAATTCTCGCGTATGTCCGCCAGGAAGCCGGCGCTGGTCTGCGGCTGGAAGGCGTGACGATCGAAATAGGAGCGTAGATAGGCATCGAAGTGCGCGCGGCCGACTGCGCGCTCGATGGTGCGCAGGAAAGTCGAGCCCTTGAAATAATCGAGCTGGCCGGCAGTAGCACCAGGATCGCCGTGAAGGCGCGTGGTCGGGGCGGTGTTGCCGCCGGCTTCCGCAATGTCCTTGTTCAGGCCGTCCCAGTCTAGATCGGCGTACATCGCGGCGCGCTCGGGCCCATAGACCGCCTCCATGATGCGGTTCTCGAAATAGGTGGTGAAGCCTTCGTTGAGCCAGTTGTCGGACCAGGTCGCGTTGGTGACGAGGTTGCCCGACCAGCTATGCGCGAGCTCGTGTGCGACGACGTCGGTGTTCGAGCGGTCGCCGGTGACGATCGTCGGCGTGAGGAAAGTGAGGGTGGGGTTCTCCATCCCGCCGAACGGGAAGCTCGGCGGGAGGACGAGCATGTCGTAGCGGCCCCAGCGATAGGAGCCGTAGAGCGCTTCGGCCGCGTCGATCATCTTCTCGACGTCGGCGACTTCATAGGCGGCGCCTTCGAGCATGCTGGGCTCTGTCCATACGCCCGAGCGGGGGCCGGTGGCCTTGAACGCGAGATCGCCGACCGCGAGAGCGATGAGATAGGGCGGGACCGGCTTGTCCATGCGGAATCGGAAGCGGCGCTTCTGACCGGGGAAGGCTGTGCCCTTCGCGCCGTCGAGCCGTTCGCCGCTCATCACCGCGACGAAGCCCTCCGGAACGGTGAGCGTAGCCGACCAGGTCTGGCGGACGCCGGGGCTGTCCTGCGTCGGGACCCAGCTGCGATTGTTGATCGGTTGGCCCTGGCTGAAGAGATAGGGCTGCTTCTTGCCGGCGGTGAGCTCGGGAGCGAGCCATTGCAGCGCGGAGGCGCCGGGCCTGGTGCGGTAGCGGATGGCGATGCGGTTGCCCGCGGCAGGGAGAGCGATGGTCAGGGCCGAGCCGAGTTCCTTGTCGCGCGGGCCCACGGTGTAGGCGAGAGGCTTGCCGTCGGCGGTGGTGACTTCGGCGATATCGAGATCGTCGATGTCGAGCACGATCTGTTTCGCGCCGCGGGCGGGCAGGATGTCGAGCAGGGCACGGCCGGAGAGGGTCCTGGTGGCGAAATCGACGTTCAGGGCGAGATCGACATGCGTGACTCGGGCGACCTGCGGCTCGGCGTGGGTCCAGACGTCCTTCGCCTCCGGCGTGGTGAGGATCGGGGCGGGCTGCACCTGCTGGCCCGCGGCTGGGGCGGCGAGGACGAAGGCGGCGAGCGCCGGGAGAAGAATACGCATGGCGCTCTGCTATGCCGATCGCGGCTGAACGGCAACTGAGTGGTGATCAGGGCAATTCGGAGGGGATGAGGCGGATCGGGATCGGCGCGTCCAAGCGGTCGAAGCCGCGCTCGCGCAGCACGTCGTTGCTCTGCTTCGCCTCGCGACCGCGGGCTTTATCGAGCGACCAGGTGATATGGTAGGTGCCGCCGCCGGGGCGATCGGTGCTGCCCTCGATCGCGACCACCAGGGCCTGCAGGCCTTCGCCATCGTTGACGTGGCCGACGATTTCGCCGGCGGTGGCGGTTGGGAGCGGATCGGTGCTCTTCGAAGCGAGGGTGACGTGGTGGGCGATCACGTCGGGCCAGGCCGGGGTGAAGCGGGCGAGCACGGTGTCGCGGTCGGTCTCGTCGAGGAGCCAACCAATGGTGCGCGGTTCGGGCATCGTAATGGAACGCCGCAGCGGGGATTGGGCTCCTTTCAACTCCTCCATCGCTTTGCGGGGAGGATTTGTCCATCAGTGCGGTTGTTCGTCGAGGAAGGCGGCGACGTCGTTCAGGTCAACGGTCTTGTCGAGGAAGGTCTGGCCGATGCCGCGGGTGAGGAGGAAGGGCAGCGTTCCCGCCGCCATCTTCTTGTCGTGGAGCATGTGCTCGATCAGCCGGGCGCCCGGGGCAGTAATGCCGGCGGCGGCGAGCCCGTCCGGGAGGCCGATCGCACGGAGATGCGCGGCGACGCGTTCGGCTTCCTGGCCGGGGCAGAGGCCGCGGCGGGCAGAATAAGCGAAGGCCAGCGCCATGCCGGCGGCGACGCCTTCGCCGTGGAGCAGCTTGTCGGAGAAGCCGGTCTCGGCCTCGAGCGCATGGCCGAAGGTGTGGCCGAGATTGAGCAGCGCGCGCCTGCCCGTCGTCTCGCGCTCGTCCTCGCCGACGATGCGCGCCTTGGCGCCGACCGAGTGGGCGATTGCGTGTTCTCGGGCTTGCGGGTCGCCGGACAGCAATCCGGCCGCATTCGCCTCGCACCATTCGAAGAAGGCGAAATCGTCGATCAGGCCGTATTTGACCACTTCAGCATAGCCCGCACGGAGCTGGCGCGGCGGGAGCGTGTCGAGCACCTGTGGGTCGATCAGCACGAGTGCAGGCTGGTGGAAGGCGCCGACCAGATTCTTGCCGGCGCGGCTATTGATCGCGGTCTTGCCGCCGACCGAGCTGTCGACCTGGGCGAGCAAGGTGGTGGGTATCTGGACGAAATTGCAGCCGCGCTTGAGTATCGATGTGGCGAATCCGACGAGATCGCCGATCACCCCGCCGCCCAGCGCGATGACGTGATCGCTGCGCTCGACGCCAAGATCGAGCAGCCGGTCGGTGAGCGCCTCAAGTTGCGCCCAGCTCTTGGTCGATTCACCGGGGGGCAGGATGATGGCTTCGCTGGCGATGCCGGCGCCTTCCAGGCTGGCCTGCAATGTGGCGAGATGCGGCAGAAGGTTCTCGTCGGTGACGATCGGCATCGTGCGCCCGCGGGCGAGCGGCGCGAGGGCTTCGCCGGCGCGGGCGAGCACTCCCGCTTCGATGCGGACGTCGTAGCTGCGGTCGCCCAATGCGACGGGGACGATGTTCAAGTGCGGATCGCCTTCAGGATTTCGTCGACGGTGGTGTCGTGCGGAGCGACGACGCTCTGCACGCGGATCGGGGCGAGCGCATAGAAAGGATTTCTTATCGCCGCCAGTTCGGCGAGAATCTCCTCGGGGTCGCGACCCCGGAGCAAGGGCCGCGTGTCGCGGCGACGGACACGGTCGGCGAGAACCGAAGGCTCGGCATCGAGCCAGATCGCGATCGACTGGTCGAGGATCAGCCCGCGGGTATCCTGGTTGATGAAGGCGCCGCCGCCCGTGGCGATCACCTTGGGGGTGCCGTCGATCAGCCGCGCGATGACGCGGCGTTCCCCATCTCTGAAATAGGGTTCGCCGAACTTTTCGAAGATATCCGAGATGCTCATCCCTGCCGCCGCCTCGATCTCGTGATCGGCGTCGACGAAAGGCAGGCGCAGGCGCTGGGCGAGGCGGCGGCCGACCGTGGTCTTGCCGGCGCCCATCAGCCCGACCAGCACGATCGGCTTGCCCTTCCAGGGCCAGTCTTGGGCATGCGCTTGCAACATCTTCGGGGGGCTATACAGCGAGGGCGGGTCTCGGGCAAAAGGCCCGCGCATTTCTCATATTACGGACCGTTATATGTCCCGATCGCTCGTCGCGCTCATTGTCGTCCTCCTCGTGCTGGTGGGGGGAATCATATTCCTCTCGACGCGCAGCACCGAGAAGGAGCCGGTCCGCATGGAGAAGGTGGTCCCGCTTGATAACCTCACGAACTAAGGTTTCGCGGATCGGGCTGGCGGCGCTGCTGCTCGCTGGCGTGGGAGTGCCCGCGCTGGGGCAGGATACGCCCGAATCGCTGCTGCCCCCGGGGTTCGACGATCCCGCGCCGACGCCTGCGCCGGCACCCGGACCGTCGGCTGCGCCCACCCGCGCGGCCGAGCCGGCGCTTCCCGCCGAACCCGGGGTGTCGCTGCCCGACAACGCTTTTGGCAACTTCGCCGAGGCCGCGGCGGAGCAGGCGGCCGAGATCGATCTTTCGAAATACGAGCTGCCCGAATTCGCCAGGCACTCGCTCGACCGGGTCGGCGCTTTCGCGGCGGGCAATGCGGCATTCCCGGCGGATTCGTTCGGCGCGAGCGACGGGCGCTTTCTGCAGGTGCTGATGCGGCGGATGGATGCGCCGGTGGCGTCGCGTTGGGCGTCGATCGTCCTGCGGCGTGCATTGATGTCGCCGCTCGATACGCCGGCCGGCGTGAACGGCGCGGACTTCGCGGCCGAGCGCGCCTGGGCATTGCTGCGGATGGGCGAGGCCAATGCCGCACGCGCGGTGATCGAGGATGTCGACACCGACAATTACACCAGCTGGCTCTATCAGGTGGCGATGCAGACAGCGCTGGCGAACGGCGATCCGGGCGCGCTCTGTCCAATCGCCGACAAGGGTGCGGCGGCGATCGCGCAGCGCGGCTGGGCGCTGGCGCAGGCGATGTGCACCGGACTTGCGGGCAAGCCCAACGAGGCGGGACAGGCCTTCAACCGCGCGCGCTCGGGAACGAGCCCGTCGGACATCGACAATCTGCTCGCGGAGAAGGTGCTCGGCACAGGGGCACAGGGGCGCCGGGCCGTGACGATCGAGTGGAATCCGGTGGTGCAGCTGACGGCGTGGCGCTGGGGGCTGGCGACCGCCACCGGAGTGGAGGTGCCCGCCGATCTGTATCAGACCGTGGGACCGCAGGTGCGCTATTGGCAGGCGCTTGCGCCGAATATCGACCCCGCGGCCCGTGCGGCATCGGCCGAACTGGCGGCGACGGCGGGCGTGTTCTCCAACGCCGGGCTGGTCGATCTTTATTCGGAGATCGAGCAGGCGGGCGATACGGGCGACGCGCAGACCGTCGCGCGCGATCTTCGCACTGCTTATACCGACGGCGATGTCGGCACGCGGGTCAAGGCGCTGCGGACGTTGTGGGACGCGGCGAATACGCCGCGCATGCGATATGCACGATTGATCCTGACCGCGCGCGCGGCTTCGTGGATCCCGGCAAGCGACAAGGTCGAGGATTCCGATCGGCTGATCGCATCGATGCTGTCGTCGGGTTATGAGGCGGCAGCGCTCGAATGGCGGCCGGCGGTCAAGCGCGGGAGCGAGGGCTGGGCGCTGCTCGCACTCGCCGATCCCGGCGGCGCCGGAGTCCCCGCGGGCGACGTCACTGGCTTTGCCGATGCGGGATCGCGGCGCAAGGCGCAGCTGCTGCTCGCCGGACTTGCGGGGCTTGGCCGGATGGGGGCGAGCGAGGCGCAGAGCGCTGCGACGGCGCTCGACGTGCAGATCGGCGGGATCAATGGCTGGACGCAGGCGATCGACGCCGCCGGGCAGCGCGGCGACGCCGCGACGGTGGCTTTGCTCGCGGGCGTCGGAATGCAGTCGGTCAGCTGGGACTATGTCGCCCCCGAGGCGCTGTTCCACATCGTCGCCGCGATGCGGGCGGCGGGGATGGTGAATTATGCGCGGATGATCGCCGTGGAGGCGGTCACGCGGTCCGCTTGAGCGGGTTTGCCGATCATGCGTTGATCGAGCGCTTTCTCGAGATGATGCAGGCCGAGGCGGGGGCGGCGGGAAATACCCTGGCGGCTTATGGTTCCGATCTGCGGCTGGCTTCCGAACTGCTCGAGGGGCGGCTCGGCGAGGCGGAGGCGGGCGACATCGAACGGCTCGCGGGCGAGTGGCAGGCACTGGCGCGCTCGACCGTGGCGCGAAAGGCGGCGGCGTTGCGGCGGTTCTTCGCGTTCCTTGCCGACGAAGGGCTGCGCAAAGACGATCCGAGTGCGGCATTGCCGCGGCCCGGAACGCCGCGAGCGCTGCCGAAGGTGCTGAGCATCGAGGATGTCGACGCGATGTTCGCGGTGATTACGGCGCGGCAGGCGCGGGTACCCGCTGATCCGCTCGATCTCAGGCTCGCAGCGCTGATCGAGCTGCTCTATGGATCGGGGCTGCGCGCGACCGAACTGGTCTCGCTGCCGCGCAACGCCGTGGCGCCCGACCGGCCGTATCTGATCCTCAAGGGCAAGGGCGGACGCGAGCGGCTGGTGCCGATCTCGGACCGGGCGCGGGCGGCGGTGGCGGCGTGGCGCGAGCACGTCGCGGCGGGGAGGCCTTGGCTGTTTCCGTCCGGCAAGGCGCACCTGTCACGCGTTCGGCTCTACCAATTGGTCCAGGCGCTGGCGGCCGAGGCGGGGATCCCGCCCGATCGCGTGAGCCCGCACGTACTTCGCCATGCCTTTGCCACGCATCTGCTGGAGGGAGGGGCCGACCTTCGCGCGCTTCAGGCGATGCTCGGCCACGCCGATATCGCCACGACCGAGATCTACACGCATGTCGACAGCAAGCGGCT
>JASLBO010000582.1 GCA_030146605.1 Sphingomonas sp.
CCAGAACGGTGCGGCCGTCCAGCGTACCGGCGATCAGCAGGGCGGGATGGTCGATGCGGATCGGCGCCCGGAAACCCTCCCCCAGATCGACGTCCGGGATGGCGCCCGACAATTGTGGCATCGGGAAGTTCAGCGCCTCGCCCAGCACTGCGGAGCGCGCCTCGCGCCGCACCAGGGCCAGCCGGCGCGGCGAAATTCCGGATGCCAGATCCATCGCCTCGGGCATGCCCCTGAGGTTCAGCAGGCCGGCTACGTCGCCGAGGAGTGGCGCCAGTCCGGCGGTCTGGCCGGCGTCGAGCGCGAGGTACAGGCCGGGCAGCATGGCAAGCGTCTGCGGATTGGCGATCAGCCCGCCCGCCAGCATCTGCACGCCGAACCCGCCCATCCTCATCTTGGCCGCCGCGCCGTTCCAGGTTACCGCCATGACGGCCGGCTGCGCCTCCAGCCTGGCGTGCACCCGGCGCATCAGGGCCAGCAGGTCGGGCACCGCCGCGCGCGCCGCGGGGTCGGCATCTAGCAGAGCATCGACCTGACGCAGATAGACGTCGGATCGCGCCGGGCGCTTCACGGTCTGGTCCTGACCCTCGAGACTGGACAAGGCGACGCTGTTCACGCTGTCCCCGTGTCGCTTGAGCACGCTGAGCGCGAGGTGCGAGCCGTAGCTGGTTCCCCATAGATCGATCTTCGCGGCGCCGAGGTGGCGCCGCAGATTATCGACATCGTCGGCGCTCTGTTCGGTGTTGTATCCTGCCATCGCCACGCCGGCCTTCGTCCAGTCAGCCCAGGCGCTTTGGAGCTCGGATCGATACCATGACGTGAGCCCGCCCTCGGTAAATATCGCCGGCGCGCGCCGCGAGGCCGGCCGCTCCGGGATGGAGTTGGATAGACCCGTGCCCCGCTGGTCGAAGGCGATGACGTCGGCGACTGCGCGCAAGGCCATGAAAATCGGAAAGCGCGGCCCCGTCGCCGCACCCGTTCCCTCACCACCCGGTCCGCCCGCCAGATAGACGATCGGCGGTCCCGGTCTGGCGGCCGTTGAGGGGAACCGGACATAGCCAAGCCGAATCTTCCGCGAGCGGGGATCGCGGCGATCCTCGGGAACCTCGAAGAATCCGCGTTCGGCGTCGGTCTCTGCGCCGCGCCAACCCTTAAAGCGGATCGGCCCGGGTCGCGGCGGAGACACCGTCTGCGCGGAAGCCCGGACGAATGTCAGAGCAGGAAAAGCGAGAGCGGCGGCAGCGAGCACGGCGCGGCGATCGAGCGATATCTGGGTCATGTCACCGGCAGAGCGGTTCGCGGTGGCGTTGGCCACTGCGCTTCGGTCAATGGCGGTCGGTCATCGGCGAACGGCCGTGCATCCCGGCGAACGGCGCCCTAGAGGGCGCAGATGTGGCGAATCCTGATCCTCATCATGCTCCTGACAGGCCTCGCAGCCCCGGCCGTAGCACAGGATGTGCCGTGGCAGACCTGTCATGGCGCGGTCGGTCCGGATGGACCGGTGCTGAGCGACTGCGGCGTGATTGGGGACTACGTCGATCCCCAGGGTCGGGAGTTGTGGATCCGCTCCGCGATCCAGGCTCCGGGCGACACCCGCCCGCGCGCGCTATACGTCGCGGGAGTGGCTTCGTTCGAAGCCTGGCTTAACGGCACGCGCATTGGTAGCAACGGTCGCCCCGGCGCCACCGCGACAGAAGAGATTCCCGGCCGGTATCAGGTGATCTTTCCGATCCGCGAGGCCATCTGGCGGCCGGGTAACAACGTGCTGGTGCTGCGCCTGTCGTCCTTCCATGGTGGCCTGCGCTTCGATCGCCCGATGGGGGCAATCCGCGTCCTGCCCCATCCCTATCCGCAGCCCATCGCGCTGCTGGCCATCACCTTCGTTGCGGCGGGCGCCCTGCTGGCGGCGGCGTTCGGCTTCGGCGTCATCTACGCTATGCGCCGCACCGGATCGAGCCTGATCCTGGCGGCCATGTCCGGGGTCGCGGCCCTGCAGGCGATCGTCGAGAGCCTGCGGACCCTGTTCGACTATTCCTATCCCCTGCACGCGTGGCGAATGGGCGCCATTTGGATGCTGGCGGCCGCCTTCGCCATTCTGCTGGTGACCTATGCCACTATCCGGTTGCTGCCCAAGGCCCGCGCGCTGATGACCGGCGGGGCGCTGGTGATCGTCGGCGCTACCGTGCTGTTGCCTGGTTTCGACCAGAAGACGGTGTGGGCGCTGATCGGCGGAGTAGCGCTCGCTGTTGTGCCGGCTGCAGCCGGTGTGCGCGGCACGCAGCCTGGCGCGCGACCGACGCTGGCCTATCTGGCGCTGTTCCTCGCGCTGGCCCTTGGATTTCCCGAGTGGCCCGCCGATTTCTCCTATTTCCTCCTCGCCGCCGGGCTGGTGCTGCCCCTGCTGATGGTCGAGGTGGTACGGCTGGGCCGCGACGACCGCGGCCGCGAGGCCGTCCTGACCCGTGCCGCCAGCCGCCCCGATCGCCTGACCGTGGTCTCGTCGCGAGGCGTCGAGTTGGTGCCGGTCGCCGACATCCTGGCTATCGTAGGGGCTGACGATTATGTCGAGCTGCGGCTGGTCGGCGGCCGCAGCCTGCTGCACTCCGCTCGCCTCGATTCCCTCGCAGCCGAGTTGCCGGCGAGCTTCCTGCGCATCCACCGGTCGGCAATCGCCAATCTGGCCAGGGTACAGCGCCTCGAGCGTGACGGCGACCGCTGGCGGTTGCACCTGAGCGAGGGCGCGCCCTTGGCCGTCAGCCGCTCCCGCCAGTCGGCCCTGCGTGAGGCGCTGGATGTAGCGCCGCCCACGGCAGCGAGACGGCCGGGCAGCAGCGAGCAAAAGCTGGCCTCTCGCGCGGATTGAGGAGGGTTGGCCACCTCACCAGATATGACGCCCGAAGGGCGGTCTCTCGAGGGCTTCCGGATTTTACCATCGTCCGGGCTCAGATGCGCTGATGAAAGATCGTGCTGGCGGCATTGCGGCTGGCTGGAGGGCCCCGTCCTCGCGAACCACCCACCGCGAGCATTCCGGAGATCGAACGGTCTGCAGAAGTGAGAGCCTCTTCCACCTGTTTTGATCATTTGGCTCGACGCGCCCAGGCCACGCCTGCAGCCGCGGCAACAAGAACGAGGCC
>JASLBO010000560.1 GCA_030146605.1 Sphingomonas sp.
GACGCGATCCAGGCGCATGGCGGCGCAGGCGTGTCGGGCGATTTCGGGCTCGCGCACGATTGGGCAGCGATCCGCACGCTGCGGCTCGCCGATGGGCCCGACGAGGTCCACAACCGGGCGATCGCGCGGGCGGAGTTCGGCAAATATGGGGACTTCAAGGCGGATCGGGTGTCGTCGGGTGACATCGGGGTGAGCCGGTGAGTGCGTTCCTGGTCCTCTCCGTGCCGGGGAGGATGAGATGAAAGCAGCCGTACTTTTCGAAGCCGGGAAGCCGCTCGAGATCGCCGATGTCGCGGTGTCGAAGCCCGGCCCGCGCGAGGTGCTGATCCGCACCGTCGCGTGCGGGGTGTGCCGCTCGGACCTGCATTTCGTCGACGGCGCCTTCCCGCATCCGGTGCCGACGGTGCCGGGGCACGAGGCGGCGGGAGTGATCGAGGCGGTCGGCAGCGATGTCGCGCATCTGAAGCCCGGCGATCACGTCATCACCTTCTTCACGGTGTTCTGCGGCGCGTGCGAGATGTGCGTCACCGGGCGGCCGTCCTTGTGCATCGATCCTTCGACGCGGCGCCCGGCCGATGCCGAGCCGCGGCTCAGGCTCGCCGACGGGACGCCGCTGGCGCCGTTCCTCAACCTCTCCGCCTTCGCCGAGATGATGCTGGTCCACGAAAATGCCTGCGTCGCGATCAGCAAGGAGATGCCGCTCGACCGTGCGGCGTTGCTCGGCTGCGCGGTGATCACCGGGGCGGGAGCGATCTTCAACGACAGCCGCGTCCGCCCGGGCGAGAGCGTCGCGGTGATCGGCGCGGGCGGGATCGGGCTTGCGGCGATCAACGCGGCCAAGATTGCCGGCGCGGGGCAGATCCTCGCGATCGACCCGATGCCCGAAAAGCGCGAACTGGCGATGAAGCTGGGCGCGACGGGAACGCTCGATCCGGCTTCGGAGACGATCGTCAAGGACGTGCTCAAGCGCACCGATGGCGGCGTGCATTATGCGATCGAGGCGGTCGGGCGGCCGAACACCGCCGAGCTTGCGTGGAACATCCTCCGGCGCGGCGGCACCGCGACGATCCTCGGCATGATCGCGCCGGGCGGCAATGTCAGCCTGCCGGGACACACCTTCCTCACCGGCAAGAAGATCCAGGGATCGCTGCTGGGATCGACGCGCTTCCCGATCGACATGCCCCGGCTGGTGCGGATGTATCTCGACGGACTGCTCGACCTCGACACGATGGTCGCCGAGCGGATCAAGCTGGGCGACGTCAACGACGCGCTGGAGAAATTGCGCGGCGGGCACAGCGTGCGCTCGGTGATCGAATTCGCATGAGCGACATGGATGAAACCAGGCTGGGCGAATGGCTGGCCGGCAATGTCGCGGGCTTTGCCGGGCCGTTCTCGGTGGAGAAGTTCGCCGGCGGGCAGAGCAACCCGACCTACCGCATCGACGCGGCGAGCGGGTCCTATGTGCTGCGCCGCAAGCCGTTCGGGCCGATATTGCCGTCGGCGCACGCCGTCGAGCGCGAGCATCAGCTGATCGCCGCGCTGCACCCGACCGGCTTTCCGGTCGCGCGGCCTTATGGGCTTTGCGAAGATCCTGCGGTGATCGGCGCGCCCTTCTACATCATGGAGATGGTCGAGGGGCGGACCTTCTGGGACGGATCGCTGCCGGGCATGATGCCCGCCGAGCGGGCCGGGGTGTACGAAGCGATCATCGATACGCTCGCGGCGCTGCATTCGGTGGATTACGCCGCGGCGGGGCTCGGCGAATATGGCAAGCCGGGCAATTATTTCGAGCGGCAGGTGGCGCGCTGGTCGAAGCAATATCGGATGAGCCAGACCGACGACATGCCCGAGGTCGAGAAATTGATCGAATGGCTGCCGCGCACGGTGCCGCCGCAGACGCGGACCTCGATCGTCCATGGCGATTTCCGGATCGACAACATGATCTTCGCCGGCCGCGGGTCCCGGGTGCTGGCGGTGCTCGACTGGGAGCTGTCGACGCTCGGCGATCCGCTGGCCGACTTCTCCTATTTCCTGATGAGCTAGGTGACCGCGCCCGAGGGGCGTTCGGGCGTGCAGGGGCTGACCGGGCCCGATACCGGGATCCCGACGATCGCCGCGGTGGTGGAGCGTTATTGCGCCGCGACGGGGCGCGACGGGGTGCCCGACCTCAACTGGTATTTCGCCTATAATCTGTTCCGGCTGACCGGGATCGTCCAGGGCATCAAGAAGCGACTCATCGACGGCAATGCCTCGAGCGATCAGGCGGCGGCGACGGTCGAGCGGTTGCCGGGGCTGGCGGCGTCGGCATGGCATTTCGCCCGCGAGGCGGGGGCCTAGAAATGCGCGATCTGTTCGACCTGACCGGCAAGGTGGCGATCGTCACCGGATCGACCCGCGGCATCGGCCGCGCCTCCGCCGAGGCGCTGGCGGCGCACGGCGCGAAGGTCGTCATCTCCAGCCGCAAGCAGGATGCCTGCGACCAGGTTGCGGGGGAGATCGACGCGCGCTTTGGCGAAGGTTCGGCGCTGGCGGTGGCGGCGAGCATCTCGGACAAGGCGGCGCTCGCGCATCTCGTCGACGAGACCCGGCGCGTCTTCGGACGCGTCGACCTGCTCGTCTGCAATGCGGCGTCGAACCCCTATTACGGGCCGCTCGAGGGAATAGCCGACGATCAGTTTCGCAAGATCCTCGACAACAATATCCTGTCTAATCACTGGCTGATCCAGATGGTCGCGCACGAAATGCGGGCACGCCGCGAGGGCTCGATCATCATCGTCTCGTCGATCGGGGGCCTGCGCGGATCGCCGGTGATCGGGGCGTACAACGTCTCCAAGGCGGCGGATTTCCAGCTGGCGCGCAATTACGCGGTCGAGTTCGGGCCGGACAATGTGCGGGTGAACTGCATCGCGCCGGGGCTGATCAAGACCGACTTTGCGCGCGCGCTTTGGGAGGATCCCGAGCGGATCGCGGCGACCAACGCGACGACGCCCTTGCGCCGGATCGGCGAGCCGGGGGAGATTGCCGGCGCGGTGGTGTATCTGGCGAGCAGCGCCAGCGCGTTCATGACCGGACAGGCGATGGTGATCGACGGCGGCGTGACGATCTAGCTTGTGCTCCTGCGAAAGCAGGAGCCCGGGATCACGGGCGGATCAGCTTGTTACACTGGGCTCCTGCTTTCGCAGGAGCACGGGAATGGAGAGAACGGCATGCGCTTCAAGGACAAGGTCGTCATCGTCACCGGCGCCGGATCGGGGATCGGGCGCGCCTCCGCGCGGCTGTTTGCCGAGGAAGGCGCGCATGTCGTTGCCGCGGACCTGAGCGACGCGGTGTTCGAGACCGTGGCTGGCCTCGCAGTTCCTGGCGATGCGCTGCCGCTGCAGATCGACGCTGGCAATGAAGAGGATGTCGAGCGACTCGTGGGGCGGGCATGCGATCAATTCGGCGGCATCGACATATTCTTCGCCAATGCCGGCATTTCAGGCGGCGCCTCGGGGATCTTCGACTCCTCGGTCGAATTGTGGACCGAAGTGCTGCGCGTCAATCTGATCGGGCCGGCGCTGGCGATCAAACACGCCGGCCCGAAGATCGTCGAGCGGGGCGGCGGCGCGATCCTGTGCACCGCGAGCGTCGCCGGGCTGCGCTCGGGCGCGGGTGGGCCGGCCTATTCGGCAAGCAAGGCCGGCGTGATCAACCTCGTCCAGACCGCGGCGCAGCAGCTTGCGACCTCGAATGTGCGGGTCAACGCGATCTGCCCCGGGCTGATCGAGACGGGGATGACCGCGCGCGCGTTCGAATATGCCCGCGAGGTGGGCAAGGAGGACAAGCTCGGCCGCCTCAATCCGCTGCGCCGCGCGGGCGCGCCCGAGGAGATCGCGCGCGTGGCGCTGTTCCTCGCCAGCGACGCGGCGAGCTATGTCAACGGACAGGCCTGGGTGGTGGATGGCGGGTTGTCATCGAGCCACCCGGTGACCCAGCAGGAATTTGGCAAGCCGGCCTTCTGATTGACTTGATCCGTTTTGCGCGTCAGCTTTCCCGCGAAAAGGGGGGAGGGGACGATGCGATCCTGTTTGCGCAACGTGATCCTGGGCGTGCTGCTCGTCGTCACGGCGACGCCGGCACTGGCGCAGGACGAGATCGTCGTCACCGGCTTCCGCGCACTCGATCGCGACGACGACGAGGACAAGGTGCTGGCAATGACCCCGCCCGCGCCCGTGCAGATGCTCCGCCGAACCGCGGATTTCGCGGTGCAGCAGGTGATCATCGTGAGCGATGCTACCGACGATGACGAAGCCAGGGTCGAGGTCTTCGCGATGACGCGCAAGGCGATCGAGTTGTCGGCGGGCGCCGGCACGCTGCTGGCGACGGGCGAACTGGTCGTCCAGCCGCTGACCGTGGGCAACTACAAGGAACTGGAGGTCGACGACGAGCAAGTTAAGTTCCTCGTCAAGGTGCCGCTGGCGCCGGGGATCGATGCCAAGGCTGCGCTCGCCAGGATCGACAAGTTCATCAAGGCAGTGCCGCCGGTCGGGCGCGCCGAGATGAAGGCGTATAGCCAATTGACGCTGAGCGTGGTCGATCCCGAGCAATATCGCGGGGCGATCATCGATCTGGTGGCAAAAGACACGACGGCGACGAGCGCGCGGTTCGGCACGGGCTATGGCGTCGAAGTCACCGGTCTCGACCGCCCGGTACAATGGCAGCGGGCGGGCCTCACCGAGGTGCAGCTGTTCCTGCCGTCGGCCACGACCGTGCGGCCGCGCAACTGAGCTCGGGGAGAAAGAATATGCGGATCGCTTGCAAGGCCCTGATCGCCGCGGCGATATTCGGCGCCGCCGCCCCCGTGTCGGCGCAGGAAGTGCTCGTGACCGCGCAGCGGCGCGGGTACAACAACGATGCGCTCTACAGCGACGGCGTGGTCGCGACATCGCGCTCTATCATCAATCTCAGGCGCACCGCGGACTACGCCATACAGACCGTAGTCGTCGCCGGCGATACGCGCGACGCAAAGATTCGCCGCAACGATCTGCACGCGACGATCCGGAACATGATTGCCGGGGCCGACAAAGGAGGCGTCGAGCTCGCGATCGGCGACTACGTGATCGAGCCTTTGACGCTGGCCAACTATCAGAGCCTCTATTTGCGAGGCGACGGCCGTCCCGATACCGATCAGGCCAGCTTCCTGGTCAAGGTTCGGCTTGGACGGGGCATGGACCTCAAGTCCGTGAGGGACCGGATTACCCGGTTCGTCGCGTCGGTGTCCAAGGTCGGGCGTTCGCAGATCAGCGTCAGCGGGATGACGCTGTCCGTCGTCGATCCGGACCAGTATCGCGGTCAGATCATCGATC
>JASLBO010000036.1 GCA_030146605.1 Sphingomonas sp.
CCCGAGGGCTGATACTCGCTGACCAGCCTGAACGCCCGGCCGCCCTCGAGCTTGTCGGGGCGATTGGGGCGATGGGGGACGAAGGACTGGCCGGTATCGGGCTCGTCGAGCGAAGTGCGAATCTGAATAGGCATCCGGACGAATATGGGACCTTTGCGCCGCGGCGCAATTGCCATGGCGGGTGCCGGATCGGCTCCCGCCCGGGGCGCGCAGTTCAGGACCGGTCGCGATGGGGAGCCGGCCGGCTTTCGGGTCGATCATCGAGCCGGAAATGAAAGAGGCGACTGGGGCCATCTTCCGGGATGACGTATAGATCGCGGCCCTCGATCGCCATTCCCTCGCCCGTATAGGGCCCGCCGCGGCCGAAAGGCCTGACCGGCCCGATCGCTCCGGCGCGCAACGTCCGTGTGAGCTTCATCGACGGCCAGTCGATCCAGTCGACGGCCCCGCTCCACAAGGTCAGAGATCCGCCCGCCACGAGCTGGCCGTCGACGAACTTCATGTCCTGGTGGCGCGTGGAGGAAGGGTTCGGCACGGTCCGTACCCGGGCATCGTTGCCCAGATCGAATATGTAGAGCAATTCGCTGTCCCAATTGCCCGCCACGAGGTTGCGCCCGGATACCGCCACACACCCGAGATGGTCCGCCACCTCGATCTTCCGGCGTATCGCGAGGCTGTCCGCATCGAGCTCGACGAGAATTGCGGAGCTCTTCGGCTTCAACTCCGCAACCGGGACCCAGATCGAGCGGCCGGAGATCGATATCCCGCCCGGGTGATATCTTGCCCCGTCCGTCAGTTCCAGGCGCCGCAGGAGCTTTCCGGTGCGCCGATCGAACTCATGGATATAGCCCTTGCGGTTTTCCTGATCGACCGAGGTGACCCAGATGCGCCGGCGGTCGAGTTCGAGGCCCTGAACATGGAACAGTTCCCCCTCGAGCTGGAGAGCACCCAGCAGCCGCGCCTGCTCGATCCCGTCCCTGAACTCGTCCGGAGCGGCCACCGCCAGGCTCGACAACACCAGAAAGAGCGCGGTCAAACTGGATCGCACGGTTTTGCGGATCATCTGGCTTGCCCCCGAGCCTGCGTATCCGGGCTCTATGGCAAAGCCGTGTGTCAGAAAAACTGCACTGTCTCCGGATCGGCCCGCTCAGGCTGCCCGGGGCCTCAAGACCATCCTCGCGATTACCGGACCATCCGCCGCTTCTGCGCGTACAGCGCGGCGCCGTATGCGGGCGAGTGGCGGGGCTCGACGCTCACGAAACCGCCGGCACGGTCGAGCAGCGCGATAAACGTGTCGCGTATGATCGGCTGCCGCAGCAGCACCCCGCCCGACCAGGAAATCGGCGCCGCCGCATCGTCGGGAAAGCCGAGCCGTGTCCGTAGCGCAGACGCCAGCGCGAACAGCTCGCTTGCTGCCGCGGTCAGGATCGCGTGTGCCTGCGCGTCGCCGGCGGCGGCGGCGTTGGAAACGAGGTTGGCGAGACTGGCGATCTGGCCGCGGGGCATCCCGCTGCCGCCCATCACGCGCTCGCAAAGCTCGAGGTCGCTGCGCAGGGCAAGGGCTTGGGTGACATGCGCGTGGAGCGGGCCCTTGGCGGCCCGGCCGTCGCTCATCCGCGAGAACAGCGCGAGGCCCTGGGTAGCGATCCAGTGCGCCGAGCCCTCGTCGCCGAAGACCTCGCCCCATCCCCCGACGCGCGCCGTCAGGCCCCGGTGCTCGCCATAGCCGATCGAACCGGTGCCGGCGACGATGTTGATGCCGTCCTCGCAGGCGAGCGAACCCGCCCAGCCGCACACCATGTCGTTGTCGCAGGTGTAGCGCGAATGGCCGAGCAGCCGGCCGCACGCCGCGTGCAACTCCGGATCGACAATGCCGTCTTCGCCATAAGCGGGCAGCCCGAAAAAGACCTGATCGAACTCGGCCGGCGCGATCCCCAGCAGTGCGCAGACCGCGCCGATGCCTTCGGCCAGCCGCCGCTCGACTTCGTCGACGCCGATCTCGAGATGATAGGTCGTCCCGGTCACCGCACGCGCGACGACCTCGCCCGCATCATCGATGCAGACGAACTCGGTCTTGGTGCCGCCGCCGTCGACACCAAGATAACGGGCGCCGCTCATGCCCGGGCAGCGTGGATCCGCACGCCCTGGACGACGCGATTGACCGCGCCGCTCGCATTGGGGTTGTCGGGCGTGAGGCCGAGAAGCTGCGATACGCGCACGCCGAGCAGCTGGGCGGGGACGATGAAGGGGAAGAGCAGGTCGGGATCCGCAGCCTGCGCCATGCCCGGAACCGTGATGTCTGCCCCGTCCGCGGGCTGCGCCGACACGACGATCACGTCGCCGCTATGCCCGTCGCGGCGAAGCTCGTCGACGATATCGAGATCGTAGAGGCGCACCAGCGGATCATTGGCCACGAACACGACGACCAGCGTCTCGGCGTTGACGATCGTCTTGGGGCCGTGGCGGAAGCCCAGCGCGCTATCGAAGCAGGTTACGACCGCGCCGTCGCTCAATTCCATCATCTTGAGCGCCGCCTCGCGGGCGAGGCCCGTGAAAACCCCGCTGCCGAGATAGACGACGCGCTTGAACCCGCGCTGGGCCAGCCGCTCGACCACCGGCTCGGCCTGCGCCAAAGCGCCTTCGACGCCGGTGGCGATCACCGGGACGCGCGGATCGAGCGCATCGACGCCGCCGAGGATCGACAGCGCGGCGAGCATCATCGCGCTGAAGCTGGAGGTCATCGCGAAGCCGCGGTCATGCGTCGCCTCGGGAAGAATGACGACGAGGCTGTTGGTGCCCGAGCGCTGGGCGAGCGCGCCCGCCGCGTTGCAGGTGACGACGAGGTGGAAGGCCTGGGCGACATGCGCGTCGAGCAGCTCGACCGCGGCGATGCTTTCGGGGCTGCTGCCCGAGCGGCCGAACGAGACCAGCAGCGTCGGGGTGTCGCGGCGAAGGTGGTAATGCGGCGCGCTGACGATGTCGGTGGTGGCGATCGCCTCGACCGAGCGGCCGAGCAGCTGCGACAGCCACGGCGCGAGGCATTCGCCGACAAAGGCCGAGGTGCCCGCGCCGGTGAGGACGATGCGCAGCTCGGGCCGGGCGAGCAACGGCGCGACGAACGCCTCGATCGCGGTCTGCCGGGCGCGGAGGACCTGCTGGGTGGCGCGTAGCGTATCCGGCTGCTGCTCGATTTCGCGGCGCGTCCACAGCTCGGTGCCGGAAATGTCGGCGTCCGTCGCGAGAAGAGTGTCAGGCATGGGGATAGCAGGCTCCGTGATAGGCATCGAGCGTTGCGCAGACATGCGCCATGACCAGCTCGGCAGGGTCCAGAGAAAAATCGCCGGCGCGGACGGCGGCATAGGCCAGTGGCAGATACTGGCTGACCAAAGGCAGCGACGGCATTGTCGCGCGCAGATTGTCGAACAGGCGCGCCTGCGCCGCGGCGATCGCCGTGTCGGGCCAGTAATAGCGGATGCGATCCGAGAGGCTGTACTGGAGCTGGAGAGTCAGCGCGTCGCCGGTGGCGTGATAGTATTTCTGCCAGTTCGCGGGATCGGCGCGCATGCGATCGAGCGCCACCGCGCGCAGCCCGGCCCGTCGGTCCGCCGGCACGGTCTCGGCTTCGATCGCGTCGAGCGCCCACAGCGCCTCGCGCAGCGCGAAGGTGACCCCGGGGCCGACCTTGAGGATGGCGAAATGGTCGCGGACCAGCGCGGCGAGGCCGGCGGGGGTCTGATAGTCGGTAGAATGCGCCTCGAAGACGAGGTGGTCCACGGGCTCGATCGCGCGGCTGAGTTCGGTGGCGCGTTCGGGGCGGTATTCGACGACTTTGTCGTGATCGAATTCGACGCCGGGCTGGACCACCGTCGCGATTACCCGTTCCCAGGCGTCGGCAAGGCCGAGGTCGCGGAACAGGTCGCGGTGCATGTCGACGGTGGCAATTGCGGCTTCGGGGGCGGTGACCGCGAGGCCCTCGAGATCCTCGGCGGCGCCGCCCGGGACGGGCACTTCGGTGCCGATGACATAGACCGGGGCATCGGCGCGATCCCCGGCAAAGGCCTCCTCGGCGGCACGGCACAGCCGGGCGGCGCGCTCTCCGATCACGCGTTCGGGAAGCGGCACCGGATCGTCGGCGCAGCTCATCGAGCAATCGAGATGGATCTTGCGGAATCCGGCGCGGACATAATCGCCGACCATGATCTCGGCCTTGTCCATCGCCTGGCCGGCGGGCAGTGCGGTCCATGCGTTGGGGCCGAGATGGTCGCCGCCGAGCACCAGTCGCTCGATCGGGAAGCCGGTCTTGGCGGCGATCGATTCGACGAAGACGCGGAAGTCGGCGGGGACCATGCCGGTATAGCCGCCGTCCTGATTGACCTGGTTCGAGGTCGCTTCGATCAGCACGACCGGCTGCGCGGTGCGCAGCGCGTGGCGGAAGGTCGCCTCGATCACCAGCGGATGCGCCGAGCAGACCGAGGTCACGCCAACCTGCTCGCCTGCCTTGTGACGCTCGACGATGTCTCGAATCAACTCCACCTCGGCTCCCTTCCGTGCCTTGGATAACGCATCAAGATGCTAAACGCAATAAACCGAAATATAACGAAACTATGTAATTTCTGCTTGCTGGTCGGCGCCGGCGTCGGGTTCGAGCGCGAGGAGCAGCGATGCAACCAGCGCCAACACGATGCCGAGCGTCTTGAGCGGACCGGGCACCACGCTGAGGACCGCCAGAGACAGCAAAGCCGTGGCGAGCGGAGCGCCTGCATTGGCGAGCGGGGCAACGAGGATCGCCTTGCCGTAGCGGAAGGCGAACACCAGAGTCAGCGCGCCGATCGCGTTGAGCGACTGAATGACGGTCGCGAGCCCGGGACCGTCCCAGCCCCAATTGATCGGGGCGGTGAAGTCGGTCATCGCCCAAGCGACCGGTGCCAGCAGCAGGCCGGAGATCGTCATGTAGACGAAGATGCTCTCGGCCGAGGTGACGTGGTTCGCCGCCTTCATGAAATAGGCCTGGATGCCCCAGCACAGCATCACGATCAGCGCGGGCACCAGCCAGGTCAGCGACGAGCCGCCGGCGCTTCCGGGCGCGAAATCGAAGGTCGGCAGCGCGAGCAGCGCAAGCACGATGCCGATCGCGCCGAGCCGCCCGGTGCGCTCGCGCATCACCAGCGTCGAGAGCGCGATCGTCACCACCGGCGACAGCGAGATGACCGGGAAGATCAGATAAGCGGGGCCGCGCGCGACCGCATAGAACAGCAGCATCTGGCCGCCGGCGCCGAGCAGGCCGATGGCGAGGCCATAGGCGACCGCACGCGGCGAGCGATCGAGCTTCCACCCGGCCTGGGCGAGCACGACGAGTGCCGGCGGGATCATGGTCAGCGCCCAGACGCAATAGACCAGGGTTTCGGGGAAGCCGCGCTGCGGCGAGAGCCCGGAAAACGCGCCCCAGATGCCCCACAGGACGACGGTGACGAGCGCGTAGACCAGCCAGGAGCGGCTCGAGGGAGCGGTCATGCCGGAGTTCCGCCGACGGGAGTCGCACGGACCAGCAGGAAGCGCTGGAACGACGCGCGCAGGCTGTTGGCGCCGCGCGCCGCGGTGCCGAGCGCCGCGCCGGTGAAGCCGTCGGTCAGGGTATAGCGCCCCTCGCCGAGGCCGCGCAGTTCGATCGGGCCGTCCCACGTGTCGGCGTAGAAGGCGTAGTGGAGCGCGCCATCCTTGGCGATCGCGTGCGCCTCGGGCTTGTCGAAGCCGATGTCGTAGAGGCCGCCGAGATACTCGCCCCTGGCGAGCATGTTGGCGCGATAGAGGTCGATCCACTTGCGCCACATCGCTTCCTTGGCGGGCGTCAGCACATAGCCGCCGGGCGGAAGCTTGTCGGTGGGGTTGGGGGTGTCGGCGGGCCAGGTGAACTTGGTCGAGGGGATCGCGCCGATGCCATAGGTCGAGGCAAAGTCGTTGCGGCCGTCGCTAAGCTCGACATGGTCGCCGGCATAGGGCGCCGACGGGCCCATCAGCGCCTTGAAGGTCTTGCCCTTGGTGCGGACCTGCCACGAGGAGAGCGGATCGGACGCGGGCGTGCTGTTGGTCCCGATGAGGTTATGGAAGGCGAAGCTGTCGCCGCACGGGCAGAGCTCCATGACCGCGTCCGGATTGCTCGCAATCGCCTCGTCGTAGAGCGCTTTCCAGAAGTCCTGGAGCTTCTCGTACGATTCCTCGGGACGGGCATGGTTGTGCGCCGGATTGTAGCAGGGCGCGACGGCATTGAGATGCTGGCCGTCGAGCTTGAGCCCCTCGAACCCCCATTCGCCGATGATCCGGCGGACGAGTTCGCGGTGGAAATCGATCGTCGGCTGATAGGCCGGGCACAGGGTGAAGGCGTCCCACCAGGTGACTTTCTGGCGCGCGCCGCTGCGATCGAGCAGCAGCATGTCGGGGCGGTCGCGCAGCAGATCGGTGCCCGGATCGACCGCGAGCGGCGCCAGCCACAGCCGCGGCCGCATACCGTCGGCCTTGATGCGATCGGCAAAGGCCTTGATGTCGGCGCCTCCGCGCGGGAAGCGCTTGCGATCGACATACCAGTCGCCCTCGGCGGTCTGCCAGCCGTCGTCGATCACGGCCCATTCAAAGCCGAGTTCCTTGGCCTTGGGCAGCGTGCCGTACACCTGCTCGGGGGTGAAGTTGCGCTCATAGCCCCAGGCGCACCAGATCGGCGCATAGCTCGATTCGGGGATCTTGGGGGCCGCGACGCCGCGCTCGGCCATGATCCGGCGATAGGCGTCGAGCGGGCGGAAATAGTCGCCGATATGCGCCATTACGAAGCCGACCGGCAGGGTCAGCGTCTCGCCCGGGGCGAGCCGCACGGCCCCGTCGCCCGACATGCCGAGGCGGGTGCCGTTCGGGCCCGCGGCGATCGGCAGCGAGACAAGCCGCGGGACCGTTTCGACATGGCCGATGGCGAGCCCGACATCGCGGCGCCAGGCGACCGCGACCGGGGTGCCGCCGCCATAATCCGAGCTGTTCATTCCCATGAAGTTGCGCTGGTCGAAGCCTGGCTTGAGGCGCTGCACCCAGTCGCGGCGATCGGGGTGCGAGGCCCCCGAGAAGCTCCAAGCGCCGCCGGGCGCGGCGAGCAGCTCGTGCGTCGCGAGCTTCCAGCCGGCGACCTCGATCGGCGCCGATCCGGTGTTGCGGAAGCGCGCCTCGTAGAGCGCCAGCCCGGGATAGCGATCGAACAGGCTGATGCTCAGATCGAGCTCGACGCCGCCGCTCGCGGTAGCGCGGATGCGGTGCCGGCGGCCGGGGCCATGCGGGCCGCTGGCAGCCGCCTCGGTGTGATCGAGCAGCAGGAAGCGGTCGACCGCGCCGCGATCGGTGAGCAGCGTCGCTATGGGCGCGGCCGGCGTGATCGCGCGGCCGTCATGGAGCAGGCGCGCGCGCAGCTGCGCGTCGAGGTCGATCGCCAGAACGCCGTCGGAGATGCGGACGCCGGCGGGCGCGGCGGCCCAGGTGCGGGTGCCGAGCGCGGGCGTGGCGACGATCGCACCGCTTGCCATCAGCGACCGCAGCATCGTGCGACGAGTGACGATATTCGACGGCATCTCAAGGGCTCTCCCGCTCGGGCGCCGCCGCACCCACAAGCGACGCGCCATTGAGAAAGAGCTTGCACGAAGCAACCATGCGGCGCAAATCAAAACGCAACAAAATCGAGCGTTTCGTTTCGATTTACATCGATGGGAGTTGCGGATGCAGATTTGGCGCAGCGTGCTGCTGGTGGGGACCGCGACGTTGATCGGGGCAACCGCGCCCGAGCGCGGCTACAGCGAAGCCGATTTCGTGCAGGTCGCCAAATTCGACGCGCATGTGCACGCCAATGTGAACGATCCGCGCTTCCTCGAAGTGGCCAGGCGCGACGGCTTCCGGATGCTCTCGATCAACGTCGATTATCCCGATTTCCCGCCGGTGCCCGAGCAGGCGGCAATCGCCGAGGCGATGCGCAAGGCAGATCCGCGGCTGCAGTTTGCCACCACCTTCTCGATGCAGGGCTTCGGCACGCCGGGCTGGACCGAGCGGACGATCCGCACGATCGACGCCGCCGTCGCGCGCGGCGCGGTTGCGGTGAAGGTCTGGAAGAATATCGGGATGGTCGAGAAGGATGCGCAGGGCAAGCGCGTGTTCATCGACGATCCGCGCTTCGACGGGGTGATCGCGCATCTCGAGCGGCGCAAGATCCCGATCATCGTTCACCAGGGCGAGCCCAAGAATTGCTGGCTGCCGCTCGACCAGATGACGACCGAGAACGACCGCGCCTATTTCAGCGCGCATCCCGAATATTACATGTACCTCCACCCCGAGGAGCCGAGCTACGAGGCGCTGATGGCGGCGCGCGACCGCTTCGCCGCGCGACACCCCAAGCTCGCCTTCGACGGCGCGCACATGGCGAGCCTGGAGTGGAGCGTCGACGAGCTCGCGCGCTTCCTCGATCGCCATCCCAACGCCGTGGTCGATCTCGCCGCGCGGATGTCGAACCTGCAGGCGCAGTCGGTCGGCGACCGCGCGCGGGTGCGCAATTTCTTCATCCGCTACCAGGACCGCATCCTCTACGGCACCGACCTGACCGACAGCCCCCCCGATCCGGCGGCGCGCGCGCAGAACCCGCCGGCGACCAACGACTTCGCGCGCGAGGCGGACCGCGTGTGGCGCAACGACTGGCGCTATCTGGCGACGCCGCTCCGCCAGCGAGTCGATGCGATCAAGGCCGATGCCCAGGGGCTCGATCTGCCGCGCGGGGTGATCGACAAGATCTACAGCAAGAATGCCAGGCGCTTCTTCGCGCGGATGACCTGAGCGGGACAGGGTGGGCGCCGCGGCGCCCGCCCACCCACGCCGGGCGCGTCAGGCGATGTGGAGGCGGAAGCCCGCGCGTTCGGCCGCCGCCTGCATGCCGTCGGCATCGTCGGCATCGGTGATCAGATCGTCGATCTCGGCAACGTTGAGGATCCGGTGGAGGCAGACGCGCCCGAACTTCGACTTGTCGGTGACCGCGATGACCTGGCGTGCGGCCTTGACCATCTTGCGATTGAGCATCGCCTCGGGCTCGTAATGGGTGGTGATGCCGCGTTCGAGATCGAAGCCGTCGACCCCGAGGAACAGCTTGTCGACGTGGAGGTCCTCGAGCGCGTTCTCCGTCTGCGCGCCGTAGAAGGCGCGGTTGCGGCGGCGCAGCGCCCCGCCGAGCATGACGACGCGGATCCGCTCCTTGCGGGCGAGCGCGCAGAGGATGTCGAGATCGTTGGTGAGAACGGTGATGTCCTCGTCGTCGGGCAAGTGGTGCGCGATCTGGAGCGTGGTGGTGCCCGAATCGAGCACGATCGAATCGCCGGGCTGGACCATCGACGCCGCGAGCGCGCCGATCCGCGCCTTTTCGTCGATATGGCTCGCGCGCTTGGTCTCGAGTGGGGGCTCGGCGACGACGTTGACCGCGTCGGCGGAGATCGCGCCGCCGTAAGAGCGCTCGGCGACGCCGCGCTTCTCGAGATAATGCAGGTCCTTGCGGATCGTCTGCATCGACACGCCGAAGCGCGTGGCGAGCGGCGCAACCTGCACGCTGCCGCGCTCGCGGACGAGCGCGCTGATCTGTTGACGTCGTTCGCTGGTGTCCCGGATTATGGACATGAAACCCTCCCGAAACTCCCACTTATCAGCGCTTGATGGCGCCGACAACACGCTGGCGAGGTTTCGTTTAGTTTCTGTTTGACAGTTTCGCGTCATGCGCGTTACGAAACGCAATATATCGCGCTGGCCGGTTGGCCGGGGCGGCGCTACCTGGAGCGAGGGAGTTGTGATGACCCAACGGTGTCTGTTCCGCGATCTGGTGATGGGAAGCGCGAGCGCAACGGCGCTGCTGGCGGCCTCGAGCGCGCTGGCGCAGAGCGACGGCGCGCCGGTCGCCGCCGCCGCCGCACAAACCGAAGAGCAGGCGGGATCCGCAGATGAACCCGAAATCGTCGTCCGCGGCGTGCGCGGCAGCCTGTTGCGATCGATCCAGGCCAAGCGCGACGCCGACACGATCGTCGACGCGATCTCCGCCGAGGAGCTCGGCAAGTTCCCCAACCGCAACGTCGCCGAGGCGCTGGCCAACATCCCCGGGGTGACCGTCGGCCGCGACGGCCGCGGTGAGGGACGCGACATCACGATCCGCGGGCTCGGCGACAATTTCGCGATCACCACCCTCAACGGACGCATCCTGCCGACCGACGGCTCCGACCGTTCGTTCGCGTTCGACGTGCTGCCCTCCGAGATCATCTCCGGCGCGCAGGTCCAGAAGGCAGTGCGCGCCTCCGAGCTCGAGGGCAGCATCGGCGGCAATGTCGACCTGCGCACTGCGCGTCCGCTCGATCGCCCGGGGCTCCAGCTCTCAGCGGCGATCGAGGGCCAGTATAACGACCTGGTCGAGAAGGGCGGCTACAAGATCTCGGGCGTGGTCAGCACGACCTTCGCCGACGACACGATGGGGTTCCTGATCGGGGCGAGCTACAACAAGTACAAGTTCCGCACCGACAATCTCGGCGAATATTCGATCACCGATGGCAGCGAGGCGGGGTATGGCGTCGACTTCGACGGCGACGGCCAGGTCAATCCCGACGAAAACGGGCCGGCGTTCATCTGGCCGGACTATTACAGCGTCGGCTATGTCCGCGGCGAGCGCGAGCGGATCGGCTCGGCGGCGGCGTTCCAGTGGAAGCCGTCTTCGAGCTTCGAGCTGACGATCGACGGGCTGTACAGCCGCTACGACGTCACCCAGAACAATTACCGCGCCTCCAACTATCTCAACCCGCTCGGCGACGATGGCGGGCTGCGCTGGGATCCGGCGTCGATCGAGACCGACGCAAACAACGTCGTCACCAACTTCGCGATCGACGATCTGGTCACCGAAGTGCTCACCACCGACGAGCCGCGCAACAGCCAGACCTGGCAGCTTGGCGGGGCTATCGACTGGCGCGCGACCGATCGGCTCAAGTTCGCGCTCGACGGCTATTTCGGCAAGGCGCGCGACAATACCGGCGGGCAGAACCGCTTTGTCGTCGCAGGCATCCCCGGCGCTTCGGCCGAGTTCGCGACGCGCCCCGGCGGCATCCCCGATCTGGCCATCACGATCCCCGGCGGCCGATCGCTCGACCAGGCGACCAATGACGATTTCCGCGCGCATTATATCGGCATCCAGGGCCAGAATATCGAGGACGAAACCAAGGGCGCCAAGCTCGACGCGACCTATGAACTGGGCGGCGTGTTCAAGTCGATCAGCCTGGGTGGAGCATGGACCGATCGCGAGAAGACCGTCGCGACGATCGACAACCAATACACCACTTCGTGCAATTATTGCGGCTACCCCTTCACGTTCGGCCAGCTCGGCGCCGACGTCGTGCGGCCGGGAAGCGGCAACGGCATCCTGGGCAAGCTGGGCGGCAATTTCCCCCGCAACTTCCCGATGTTCGACATCGACACCTATCTCGCGGCGCTGCCGCGCGCGGACAGCAATCCGGCGATCCTCGACCCGAACAGTTGCCTCGATGCAACCGGCGCACCGATCCCGGGATGTTCGCTGTCGCCCTATCCGGCGGGCTATTCGACGCAGGTGATCGAGCCCGATCTGCCGGCATCGTACCGGATCAAGGAGCGGACCTGGGCAGGATATTTCCAGATCAACCTCGCCGGCGCGCGCTGGCGCGGCGAGATCGGCGCGCGGCTGGTCTCGACCAAGGTGTCGTCGACCGGCTATGGCGCGACGATCGCGAGCATCATCCCGCGGGCCGGCACGCAGGACAATGACGTCGACTTCAATCCCGTCGACGCGATCAACGGCGGCGGTGACTATACCCGGCTGCTGCCCGCAGCGAACTTCGCCTATGACATCAGCGACGGGCTGCGCGTGCGGCTCGCCGCGTCGCAGGCGATCTCGCGGCCGACCTTCGGCGAGCTCTCGCCCGCCAAGGACGCAACCTCGGCGCAATCGGGCACTTACATCATCTACGATGCGGGCAACCCGAACCTCAAGCCGACCGAGGCGGACCAGCTCGACATCTCGTTCGAATATTACCCGTCCAACCGGCTCGCGCTGACCCTGGCCGGCTTCTACAAGCATATCACCAACTTCGTCTCGACCGTGCCGGTCGACGTGCTGATCACCCCCACCGCGCAGCCGGCCAATCAGCAGCAGAGCTTCCCGTTCGTCGAATATCAGGTGGTGAACGGCGACGCAGCCGACGTCTATGGTGTCGAGCTCGGCGGCCAGTATTTCCTCGACAACGGTTTCGGTGTGCAGGCCAACCTGACCTATAACCGCTCGCGCGCGAAATCGGGCGACGTCACCACCGACCTGCCCGGCGCGATCCCGTTCTCGGCGAACGCCAAGCTGTTTTACGAGAAGAACGGCATCGGCGCGCAGGTCTCGTACAGCTACCAGTCGCGCTACGTGTACGCGCAATCGGGCAATCTCGGCTATCTGCCGGTCAAGGAAGACCCGTATCACGAGATGTCGGCGAGCCTGTCGTACGACGTGACCGACAATGTCTCGGTCTATATCCAGGGATCGAACCTGCTCGGCTCGGACATCCGGCGATTCAACACCTATCGCAACGTGCCGAACTTCTACGAATATTCCGGGCGCTCGTTCTTCATCGGGGTGCGCGGGCGGCTCTGAGCCGGCGGCGGGACGCGCCGGCCGGGTCGAGTCGCTCAGGCGCGTCGCTGCGTTAACCAAGTTTACTTTCGTTTTGTTTCCTTGCGTTCATCATTCAGTATTTATCAGATAATTCTTACTTGCGAATGGGATCGAATCGTGCGAGCCAGTGCAATACCAATGTAACGAAACGCAAGATTTCAACTAAATTGCATGGGGGGACGATTTACTATGAGACGTGCGCGCTTTCGCAATGCCCTGGTCGCGGGCACCGCGCTTTGGCTGATCGGTACCGCTGCTCCCGCGCTTGCCCAGGATGCGGCGGACACGCAGGCAGAGGCTGGCGAGACTGACGAATCCGAGGACATCGTCGTTACCGGCCAGCGCCGGGCGCTAGCCACCGCCGCCAAGCTCAAGCGCGATGCGGACACGGTGGTCGATTCGATCACCGCTACCGACATCGGCGCCTTCCCCGACAAGTCCGTCGCCGAAGCGCTCCAGCGCGTCCCCGGCGTCACCGTCATCCGCTCTGCCGCGCGGGACGACGTGATGCACTATTCGGCGGAACCCTCGGGCGTGGTCATTCGCGGGCTCCAGCAGGTCCGCTCCGAATTCAACGGCCGCGACAGCTTCTCGGCGACTTCGGGCTATGGCCTGAGCTGGAGTGACGTGTCGCCGGAGTTGATGGCGGGCGTCGACACCTACAAGAACCAGACCGCCGAGATGATCGAGGGCGGCATCGCCGGCACGGTCAACCTGCGGACGCGCAAGCCGTTCGACCAGGAGGGCCGCGTCCTGACGCTCAGTGCGACGCAGAACTACGGCGATATCAGCCAGCGCGCGACGCCCGATATCTCCGGCCTGTTTTCCGATCGATGGTCAACCGGCATCGGCGAGTTCGGCCTGCTGGCCAACGCCGCCTATTCGCAGGTGGTGACCCGGTCGCAAGGCATCACCACGCCGCGCATCATGCCTTTCGCCCCCGGCGTCTATGAAGACCGGATGGTCTACATCCCCTCGGGGATCGGCTTCTCCGAGACCGACTATGACCGCAAGCGCTTCGGCATCGCGGTCGCCGGCCAATGGAAGAGCAACGACGGCGGGCTGGTCGCTACCGCCCAGTACAACCGCTCAAGCTACAAGACGACCTGGGTCGAGCACCAGCTGCTCAGCTATTGGACGTGGGTCGATCCGGCCAACACCAATCACTCGACGGTGTGGACAGATCCCACCCTGATCCAGTCGCCGCGCGCGCCGGGGCCGACTGCACCGAACGGGCCACCCTTCACCTTCCGCGAGGACGGGCTGTTCCAGACGGGCACCATCACCACCTCGCGCGGGGGTTGGGGCTTTGGCGGCATCGCCGACTGGGCAACCGGGGAATATACCCCCGGATCGACCGATAACCTCGGGGTGCTGCCCAATGGGCTGCCCCTGTATCAGCCGTGCCTCAATACCGATGTCACCACCGGCAATCGGCCTTGCCGTGCCGGCTCCGCACTGGACATTGCCACGCGCTATTCGAACGAGGACCGCGTCATCTCCGACGCTTCGTTCAACCTGGTCTGGCAGGCCACCGACCGACTGATGTTCAACTTCGACTATCAGCGGGTGAAGGCGACCAACTATAATTACGACATCACCTTCAACATGCGCACCTGGGCGGACATCAACCTGGACCTGCGCGGCGCGACCCCGCAGGTTACGTTGCTGTCGCCGTCGGGCTACAACACCACCGGCCCGGACTGGCTGACCAATCCGAACAATTACACCCCCGCCTCGGCGATGGACCATATCACCGACAGCAGCGGGCAGATGGACGCGTTCCGTCTCGATGGCGGCTACAGCTTCGACTCGCCATGGCTTTCCGAGATCCGCTTCGGCGGCCGCTATGCCGACCGGCAGCAGGAGCATCAGTGGTCGGTCTACAACTGGCAGAGCATCACCTCTGACTGGCAGACCAACCCGGCGGGTTCGGTGTTCGCGAACAGCGGGCGCAACACCATCGGACGGGACGCAAACGGCAATCCGATCCTCTTCGAGGGCTATGGTTCGCCGTATTGGGAAGTTCGTCCCTACGGCCAGCAGATCTTCGGCGGCGGCGTGATCACCAACCCGAACCTGTTGTTCATCCGCTCGGACATCCTCGCCAATCCGAACGAAACCTATGACCGCTTCAGCATCGGCGGGCAGACCAACGAGGGCGGCGTCGCCTCTTCGCAGTGGAACCCGATCTGCCACCGTCCCGAAGAGATCGAGGGCAGCTGCTTCACCCCGGGTGAGCTCCTGAACGTGCAGGAGAAGACCAAGTCGGGATATGTCATGGCCAAGTTCGGCGGCGACAGCGCGACGCTGGGTGGCGTCAGCGTGACCGGCAATATCGGCGTCCGCTACGTCAATTTGAGCACGCGCAGCGAGGGTTCGCTGATCTACGCCGATGCGTTCACGCCCGCGGAGACGCTCTGCGTGCCGCTGACCCCGGAGCAGATCGGTCAGCTCGGTCCGGGTCAGTATGCGATCTCGCCGGGTTGCCTTGCGGCGGGCTCGACCCAGGACCGGGCCTTCTCGACCGGCGGCAGCCTTGCCTCGACGGTGGAGAACAAGAACGAGTACTGGCTGCCCAGCCTCAACCTGCGCTTTGGCCTCGGCGACGATCTGTTCGTGCGCTTCGCGGCATCGCGGGCGATCTCCAAGCCCGACATCGGCCTGCTGAAGAACTTCACGCAGATTCGGCGTGGCGGCCTGCCGCAGTCGGAGATCCGCGTCGGCAATCCGAACATCGTTCTCGATGCGGGCGGCAACCCGATCGCCTATCGCTATGCCTATACCGCGCAGACCGGCAATCCGCGCCTGCGGCCGATCCAGGCGGATCAGTTCGACATCTCGATCGAGAAATATGACGGTGACGTCGGGTCGTTCAGTGTCGCCGGTTTCTACAAAAGGTTCCGCGACTATATCCAGAACGGCACCTTCTCCGTGCCGGTAACCAACGGCGGCGTTACGCGTGACGTCATCGTTACCGGGCCGGTTAACGGGGATGGTGCCTCGATCTATGGTTTCGAGGCCGCCTTCCAGCGGTACTTCGACTTCCTGCCCGGCCTGCTCAGCGGCTTCGGTGTCCAGGCGAACTACACCTACATCAAGAACGACGGCGTCAAGAACGCACAGCTGGTGGTCGACACCACCGGCGGCAGCGCGGTTGCCCGCTCGGCGCTGTCCGGCATGATCCAGGTCGATCGACTGGAAAATCTGTCGGATCACTCGTTCAATGCCATGCTGCTGTACGAGAAGGGCCCGATCGGCGCCCGCCTCGCCTATAACTGGCGTTCCGAATATGTGAACTCGATCAACGATTGCTGCCTGGGCTTCCCGGTGTGGAACCAGGCGGAAGGGTTCCTCGACGCGTCGCTGCGCATCGCGGTGACGCCGAACCTGGAGTTCAACTTCCAGGGCTCGAACCTGCTCAGGACCCGCATCAAGATGAAGTCGCAGGTCAGCGGACCCACCGACGTCGATCCCGATCGCGAAGTGCTGTTCATGCCTGGCGGCCAGTTCGAATATGATCGTCGCTTCCAGTTCGGCGTCCGCGCGAAGTTCTGACGCTTGGGGTAGCCGGGCGCCGATGTTCAAAACATCGGCGCCCGGCGCCGCTCGGAAGGAGAAGGCATGCAGCGGATCGTGATCCTGGGCGGCGGCACCGCGGGGTGGATGGCGGCGGCGTGCCTGGCGCGGACCCTGGGGACCGCAGGGCGTTCGATCACCGTGGTCGAATCGGAGGAGATCGGCACCGTCGGCGTCGGCGAGGCGACGATCCCGCTGATCGAGACCTTCCACCAGATCCTCGGGATCAGCGCGGTCGACGTGCTGCGCGATTGCGAGGCGACCTTCAAGCTCGGGATCGAATTCGTCGATTGGGGGCGGCGCGGCGAGCGCTATTTGCACCCGTTCGGGCCGATCGGTGCCGACCTCAACGGCGTCGGCTTCCTGCAACATTGGCTGCGCCACCGCGCAGAGGGCGGCACCAGCGCCTATCTCGACTATAATCTCGAAAGCCGCGCGGCGATGGCGGGGCGGTTCGGGATGACCCAGCTGCGCCAGCCCGGCGAGCAGCAGCTCCACTTCGCCTATCATTTCGACGCGGCGCTCTATGCCGCGATGCTGCGGCGCTATTCCGAGCGGCTCGGGGTGACCCGCGTCGAGGGGATGGTGCAGGACGTCCGGCGCGACGGCGAGACCGGCGACGTCACCGCGCTCGCGCTGCGCGACGGGCGCGAGATCGCCGGCGACTTCTTCCTCGATTGCTCGGGGTTTCGCGGGCTGCTGATCGAGCAGACGCTCGGCGCTGGCTATGACGATTGGAGCGAGTGGCTGCCGTGCAACCGCGCCGCGGCGGTGCAGAGCGGCCGGCTCGCCCAGCTTTCGCCCTTCACCCGATCGACCGCGCGCGATGCCGGCTGGCAGTGGCGGATTCCGCTCCAGCATCGCACCGGTAACGGGCTTGTGTTCTGCGACGCCTTCCTCTCCGAGGACGAGGCGACGAGCACGCTGCTTTCGGGTCTGGACGGCCCTGCGACGATCGAGCCGCGCATGCTGCGCTTCGTCACCGGGCGGCGGCGCAAGACCTGGGACCGCAACGTCGTCGCGCTGGGGCTGGCCGGCGGCTTCGTCGAGCCGCTCGAGAGTACGTCGATCTATATGGTGCAGTCGGCGCTCGCCAAGCTGATGGCGATGTTCCCGCGCGGCGAACGCGCGCACCCCGCGACGATCGCGCGCTTCAACGCGATGATGGCGACCGAATGGGAGCGCGTCCGCGACTTCATCATCGCGCACTATAAGGTCACCGAACGCGACGATACGCCCTTCTGGGCGCATTGCCGCAACATGGCGATCCCCGACAGCCTGAACGAGCGGCTCGCTCTGTTCGCGGAGGAGAGCCTGTTCATCGAGCAGCCGCACGATCTGTTCAAGGAGCCGAGCTGGGCCGCGGTGCTGATCGGGCAAGGGATGATGCCCAAGCGCCATCACCCGGTTGCCGACGCGGCGCCGCGCGAGGCCCTCGACACTCAGCTCGAGCGGATGCGCACTGCCCTCGTCGCGCGGCTCGCCGGGCTGCCCGACCACGCCGACTATATCGATCAATGCATCAGCAAGGCTGCCGCGTGACGCGGCGACCGGGCTCTCCCTCCAATACAGGTCCCGCCATGTCCAAGCGCACGCTTTCGACCTCTTTCCTCACCCTTGGGCTGCTGCTCGCCCTCGCGGCGCCCGCCGCGGCGCAGACCGAGACGATCGCCGATCCGCTCGCGCCGACCGGGCGGTGGAGCCTGCCCGAGCGCAAGCAGGGGCTGACCCCGCCGATGGGGTGGAGCTCGTGGAACGCGTTCCGCACCGAAATCGACGAGGCCAAGGTGATCGGCTCGGCGCAGAAGCTGGTCGATAGCGGGCTCGCCAGGCTCGGCTATGTCTATGTCAATATCGACGACGGCTGGTGGCTCAAGCGCCGGACGAGCGACGGGCGGATGCAGATCCGCACCAAGATCTTCCCCTCCGCAATCGGCAAGGGCGGGAATACGAGCTTCCGCCCGTTCGTGGACCGGATCCATTCGATGGGGCTGAAGGCCGGCCTCTACAGCGATATCGGCCGCAACGCCTGTTCGCAGGCCTATGACCTCCACTCGCCCAATTTGCCCGAGGGCACCACCGCCGAGCGCGAAGTCGGGCTGTTCGGGCATGTCGACCAGGACATCGCGCTCTATTTCCGCGAATGGGGATTCGACTATCTCAAGGTCGATGCCTGCGGGATCAACGTCTACGCCCCCGGCAGCGCGATCGTGAAGCAATATGCCTATACGCCGGTCACGCCGCTGATCGATCAGGCATCGATCAACCGCACCGACGTGCCGGCGGTGCGCGGGCTCTATGAAACGGTCGGCGCAGCGCTGGCGCGGCACAATCCCGACGGCGACTATATCTTCTCGCTATGCGCCTGGGGCAGCGCCGATGTCCGCAGCTGGGGCAAGCAGGTCGGCCATATGTGGCGCACCAGCGGCGATATCACGCCCAACTGGACGCGGATGCTGCACAATTTCGACAGCGCCTCGACGCGCGCGCTCTATGCCAAGCCCGGCGCCTGGAACGACCCCGACATGCTGTTCGTCGGCCATGGCGATTTCGACGAGCGGCATTTGACCGAGGCGCAGTCGCACTTCGCCTTATGGGCGATCATCAACGCGCCGCTGCTGATCGGCTATGACCTGCGCAATGCGCCACAGAGCCTGATGGACATCTGGAGCAACGCCGACATCGTCGCGGTGAACCAGGACAAGGGCGGCCATCAGGGCGTGATCGCCTATGCCAGCGACGATGTGCAGATCATCGTCAAGACGCTGAGCGGCGGGCGCAAGGCCGTCGCGCTGTTCAACCGCGGCCAGGGCCCGGCGCAAGTCGACCTGACCGCCGCGCACCTCAAATTCGCGGACGCCGCTCCGATCGGGCTGCGCAACCTGTGGGACAAATCGACGCTGGCGCCGTTCAAGGGCGAGAAGCGCTTCACCCTGGCGCCGCGCCAGACGCTGATCTTCGAGGCAACCGGCGAACGCCGCCTCGCCGACGGCGTGTACCTCTCCGAGATCCCGGGCGACATCAATGTCGCCACCGACGGGATCGTCGCGCCCGAAGCCGACCCGGTGGTGCATCGCATGGCCGGGCAGTGGAACGGCACGCGCGACAATGGCGAGCGGCCGATCTACGCGGGCTGGGGCGGGGCGCAGGCCGATGCCACGCCCTATGACCAGGCGCTCCAGATCGCCGGGCGGCGCTTCGACACCGGAATCGGCATCCTCGCCCGCTCGCGGCTGGAGGTGCGCAACACTGGCGGGCGTACGCGCTTCGAGGCGCTGGTCGGCGTCGACGATTCGACCCGCAACACCAGGGACCAGGTGCGCTTCCGGGTCTATGGCGACGGTCGCCTGATCGCCGAGAGCGCGCCGATGCGCTTCGGCGATGCCGGGCAACCACTCAGCGCCGATATTCGCGGCGCGAAGCTGATCGAGATCGTCGTGGCGGCGGAGGGTGGCACCAGCGACCTGCCGCTGGTGGCGACCTGGGCCAACGCGGCGCTGCGCTGATGCATAAGGTGTATGCAATGCGCCGGGCGGCGCTCGTGCTGATCGCCGCGGCAGGCATAAGCGGGCAGGCCAATGCGCAAAAGCGGGTGGAGGCGCGTCTCGCCCCGACCGATGCGCCGCTGGCCAACCCCGAGCGCGGCTTCTATCGGGCGAGCCGAGGCGACCTCGACCGGATCGATCCGGGGTTTCTCGAAGCCGCCTATCGCGACGGCTACCGGTTGATCTATGCGCGGATCAATCTCGAGCCATATCGGACCGGCCCCCTGCCCGCCGACTATCTGGCGCGCCTCGAGACCGGGTTCGCCGCGGCGCGACGCGCCGGGGTCAAGCTGATCGTCCGCGCGGTGTATAACTATCCTCGCGGCGAGACCGAGTATCGCGACGCCAAGGATGCGGCGCTGCCGATGGTGCTGCGCCATCTGGCGCAGCTCAAGCCGGTGCTCCAGGCCAATGCCGATGCGATCGGGTTCGTCCAGGCGGGCTTTGTCGGGGCGTGGGGCGAGTGGCATACTTCGTCCAACGGGCTGACCGAACCGGCGGCACGCGGCGCGATCAAGGATGCGCTGCTCGACGCGGCGCCGGCCGATCGCTTCGTCCAGTTCCGCTATCCCCCCTATATCCGCGACTGGGCAGCCGAGCTGCCGACGCCGGCGACGGCGATCGCGCGCGGGTTCCGGATCGGCTTCCACAACGACTGCTTCCTCGCCAGCCAGACCGATGTCGGCACCTTCAGCGAGGATGCGGGCACGCGTACCTCCGAGCAGGCCTATCTCGACCGGCTCGGCGACGTCGCGCCCTTCGGCGGCGAGACGTGCAACCCCGCCGACGATCCCGGCGCCGCGCCGCGGACGGCGTGCGCGGACATTCTTCGCGAAGGCGCGCGGTATAATCTGACTTATCTCAACGCCGACTATTATCGTCGGCTGTTCCACGACGCGTGGGAGCGCGGCGGCTGCTCCGAAGCGGTCGCGGCGAAGATGGGATATCGGCTGGCGTTGGTCGCGGTTGCGCATCCGGCGCAGGCCTTGGCGGGGAGCGGCTTCCGGCTCGACCTGACGGTGCGAAACGACGGCTGGGCGCGGCTGTTTAATCCGCGCGTGCCCGTGCTGATCCTGCGCAACCGCGCGGGCGGCGCGCCGGTGCGGCTGACCAGCGATGCCGACATGCGCGGCTGGCTGCCGGGGGAAAGCCAGGTTCTGCCGCTGGCGGTGACGCTTCCGCGCACCATGCCGCGTGGGACCTATGATCTGCTGGTCGCCTTTCCCGACCCGAGCGCGCGGCTCACGAACGATCCGCGCTACGCGGTTCGGCCGGCGAACGCCGAGGTCAGCGCCAAGGGGCAGGGCTGGGACGCCGCACTTGGCGCCTTTCGCACCGGGACGCGCGTTGACGTGCGCTGACCCGATGAGAAGAAAGACGAGATGACCGCACCGCATCCCCTGGCACGCAGCTTCGCGGCGTTCCTGTTCGACATGGACGGCACGCTGCTCGACAGCACCGCGGTCGCCAATCGCGTGTGGCGCGACTGGGCCGAAGGCCATGGGCTCGACGCGGATCAGGTCATTGCCGTGCTGCACGGGGTGCGCGTGCGCGATACGGTGCGGCGCTTCGCTACCGGCACGATGGACGTGGACCAGGAAGCCGCGCGCATCACCGCGGCTGAGATCGCGCAAATGGATGGGATCGTCGAGATCGCGCAGGCGCGGACCTTCCTGGAGAGCCTGCCACGCGATCGCTGGGCTGTCGTCACCTCGGCACCGCGGGCACTCGCGACCCGGCGGATCGAAGCCGCGGGGCTTCCGTCACCGCCGCTCCTCGTGACTGCCGAGGACATCGTCAACGGCAAGCCCGCGCCCGATTGCTTCATCGCCGCTGCCAAGGCACTCGGCGTCGAAATCCGCGACTGCCTCGTCTGGGAAGACGCTCCCGCCGGCATCGCCGCGGGCGAGGCTTCCGGAGCGACGGTCATCGTCGTCGAGGCAACGCATGCCGATCCGGGCAATGCCCGGCGCCTGCGCATTCCCGATTTCGGCGATCTCTCGTGCAGCGTGGAGCCCAACGGTACGCTCCGGCTCCACGGCGCTAGTCCAGTGAATCGGCTGCGGCATCTGCAATCGCGCGCGCCTGCATCTCACGCATAAGAGCAAAACGAGCTGCTGTCCGGCGATTACGGTCGCCATAAGGATGCCCAAAGGGCGGGGTCAGGTTTTCCCGGCACCGTCGCAAAATGTGGTGGGTCCGCCGGGATTCGAACCCGGGACCTCTCGATTAAAAGTCGCTTGCTCTACCAACTGAGCTACGGACCCCACGCTGCCGCCCCTAGGCGCGGGGCATCCGCGGGTCAACCGGAGGAATGGAACCCTTTCGCCGCGGCATGGCTTGTCGGGCGAGGAGGAGCATGTGCGGATAGCGACGTGGAACGTGAATGGGGTCAACGGCCGGCTGCCGGTGCTGCTGCGCTGGCTCGAGGAGCGCGTGCCCGACGTGGTGTGTCTGCAGGAACTCAAGGCACCCGACGAGAAATTTCCCGAAAAGGCCATTCGGGACGCCGGCTATGGCGCGATCTGGCACGGGCAGAAAAGCTGGAACGGCGTAGCGATACTCGCCAGGGGCTGCGATCCCGTCGAAACCCGACGTGGGCTGCCCGGTGATCCCGAGGACAGCCATAGCCGGTACATCGAAGCGGCGGTGAACGGGGTGCTGATCGGCGGCCTCTATCTGCCCAACGGCAATCCCAGGCCGGGGCCGAAGTTCGACTATAAGCTCGCATGGTTCGACCGGTTGATCGCGCATGCCGCGACGCTGATCGACATGGACGTGCCGGTGGTGATTGCGGGGGACTATAATGTCATGCCGACCGACCACGACGTCTACAAGCCGGAGCGCTGGCTCGACGATGCGCTGTTCGCGCCCGAAGTGAAGGCGGCCTATTTCCGGATGCTGGGGCAGGGCTGGAACGACGCGCTTCGCACGCTGCACCCGGAGGAGACGATCTACACCTTCTGGGACTATTTTCGGAATGCCTATGGACGCAATGCCGGGTTGCGGATCGATCACCTGCTGCTCAACGCGCCAGCGGCGCGGAGGCTGAGAGCGGCGGAGGTGGACGCGCATGTTCGCGGCTGGGAGAAGACCAGCGATCATGCCCCGGTATGGGTGGAACTGGATGGATGAGATTTGCGGCGCGGGGGCTTTCGTGCCGCCACGCAGGGCCTGAACGATCCTGGCCGGACCTTGGCTGCCGGATCGACGCCGCAACTTTGATGATCCGCGCTCAGCCGGCCCAAGCCATCAAGCCCCCCCTCGTCACGTGGCGTAGCTGTTCCCCTCTTCGGTGCGGACTCCGGATGGCGCAGTCGCTGACCAGGTTCGAGAAATTTTGCGCCCCGCTTGTTGCGGTTCGCCCTCCCCCTGCTCTAAAGCCCGGTTCGCGGAGCGGCTTCCAGCAGTTCCGCATGATCGCGCCGGTGCCCGAAAGGGCTTCAAAGGGAATGCGGTGCGGGCGGTTTTCCGTCCAAATCCGCGGCTGTCCCTGCAACTGTAAGCGGCGAGCACGATGCGCTTGGCTCCCCATCGAGGGAGCAGCCACTGGGCCTTGCCCGGGAAGGCCGCACATCGGGCGACGACCCGCGAGCCAGGAGACCTGCCGGCGTCTGGTCGCTCTTGCCTTGGTCCAGGGAGTGGCCCGGGCACGGTTCTCCGTCTGAGCGACGAACCAGGCGGCGGGGGCCGCTTCGGTGTGCCGGACGGGGGAACGAAGCGCCCTCTCGCCCGACGCGCCACCGTGCGTTCGCGACACGGCAGATCCCCGCCCTCGTTGCTCGGCGCCGGGGGGACACCCATGTTGAAGACCTGTTTCAGTTCGCTGCTCGCCATCGCGGCAGCCTCGCCTGCCTTTGCCCAGATCGCCGACGACCCGGAAAACGCTGCGGATACGGTCCTGGTCACCGCCTCGCGCTCGGGCGAAGGCGTGCCACTATCGCAACTCGCCGCCTCCGCCACGGTGCTCGATGCCGCGGCGCTGGAGCAGCGCCAGACCCGCATCGTCTCCGACATCCTGCGCGATGTGCCCGGCGTGGCGGTGAGCCGGCTGGGGGGCGTCGGCGGGCAGACGCAGCTGCGTATCCGCGGCACCGAAGGCAATCACGTGCTGGTCCTCATCGACGGAATCGAGGCGGCAGATCCCTTTTACGGCGAGTTCGATTTCGGCACGCTGATCGCCGATCCGGAAGCCCGGATCGAGGTGCTGCGGGGGCAGCAGAGCGCGCTCTACGGCTCGGACGCGATCGGCGGAGTCATCAATTACATCACGCTGTCCGGCGCCGAGGCGCCGGGCTTCGTAACCCGCGCGGAAGGCGGATCCTTCGGCACGTTCAACGGCGCGGCGCGCGCGGCGGGCGCAGACGGCGATTTCGACTATGCGGTTTCGGGCGGGTACAACCGCACCAAGGGCTTCGCCACCGCGCGCAACGGCTCGCGTGAGCTGGGTTCCGAAATCGGCGCGGCGAGCGCCAAGCTCAACTGGACGCCCTCGGCAGGGTTCAAGCTGAGCGCGGTGGGCCGCTACAGCACGACCGCTGCGGAGACGAACGACTCCGAGAGCGACTTTTCCAGCCCGCTGTTCGGCTATATCGTCGACACGCCGGGCGCACGTTTCGTCAATCGCGCCTTTTACGGCCTGGTGCGCGCGGAAGTGACGGCGCTGGACGGGCGCTGGACCAATTCGGTGTCGGCTCAGATCGTCGACGCCACCCGCCGCAACTATGACGCGACCGGCCGGACCGGCGGCGACAAGGGCCAGCGTTACAAGGGCTCGCTCGTGTCCAGCCTGAGACTCGACACCGGCGCGGTGACGCACCGGATCACCGGCGCGGTGGATTTGGAGCGCGAGCAGTTTCGCAACACGACGCCTTCGTCCTTCACTTTCCAGGGCCGCCGCGACACCGAGAATCTCGGCCTGGTCGGCCAGTATGAGCTGACCGCCGGCGGGCTCTCGTTCGGCGGATCGGTGCGGCACGACGACAATAACCGCTTCGACGATGCGACCACCTGGCGCGTCCAGGGCAGCTACAGACTGCCCGGCGGCACGCGCGTGCGCGCCGCTTATGGCACCGGCGTCAAGAACCCCGGCTATTACGAACTCTACGGCTTCTCCGACGGCCGCTATATCGGCAACCCCAACCTGAAGCCGGAAAAGTCCGAAGGCTGGGAAGCCGGGATCGAGCAGAGCTTCGGCGAGGGGCGCGCGACGATCGGCGCGACCTGGTTCGATTCGACGCTGAAGGACGAGATCTTCACCGATTTCCCGCCGCCCACCTTCATCGCCTCGCCGGGCAATCGCACGACCGAATCGACCCAGCACGGCGTCGAGGCCTTTGTCGCGGCGCGGCCGATTTCGCAGCTGCGGCTGGACGCGGCCTATACCTATCTGAAGGCCCGCGAAAACGGCATGCAGGAGGTCCGGCGGCCGACTCATATCGCGAGCTTCAACGCCACGGTGTTCAGCACCGACCAGCGATTTTCGAGCACGCTGACGCTGCGCTATAACGGGCGCATGCGCGACGCGGCATTCACCGATCCGAGCTTCGTGCCGGTCACGGTATCGTTGCGCGAATACGCGCTGGTGAACCTCGCCGCCAGCTACGCGCTCACGAGCGGCGTTTCGCTCTTCGGCCGGGTCGAGAACCTGTTCGGCGAGGAATATGAGGAAGTGTTCAGCTACGCGACGCCCGGGCGCGCCGCTTATGGTGGTCTTCGTGTCGCCTTCTGACGGGAGCAAGCGCATGGAACGCAATATCATCTGGGCGGGCGCGATCGCAGTCGTGACCGTCGGCGGCAGCCTTGCCGCCGCCTGTCTGATGCCCTTCGTGGCGCTTGCCGCGATGGCCGCGACGACGCTGCCGCGACGCGAGGGCCTTGCGACGATCGCAATCGGCTGGGCCGCAAACCAGGCGATTGGCTTCGGCCTGCTCGGCTATCCGCTCGATGCGGGCGCGCTGGGCTGGGGCGCGGCGCTCGGCATCGCCGCTCTTGCTGCCTTTGCCGTCGTTCGGCGCACCACCCGCGGATCGGGCGCTGCGCTGCCGCTGCTCGGCGCCGCCGTGCTGGGCTTCGTGGCCTATGAACTGGTGCTTTATGCCTGGGGGCTCGTTGGCGGCGGCACCGGCGCGTTCACGCCCGCGATCATCGGCCTGCTGGCGCGCAACGAGGCGCTGTGGCTTGCCGGCATGATCGTGGCGCGTGAAGCGGTGATGCGGCTGGCACCCGGCTGGGCACCAGCGCCGCGCGCAGCAACATGAGCGCGCTTCCCCGCATCGTCTCGCTGCTCCCCAGCGCCACCGAAATCGCGGTAGCGCTGGGGCTCGGCGATGCGCTGGTCGGGAGGTCGCACGAATGTGACTTCCCGCATTTCGTACGCGACCTGCCGGTCTGCACCGCGACCAAGCTCGAAAAGGGCCTGCGCTCGATCGAGATCGATCGCCGCGTGCAGGAGATCGTCCGCCAGGGGCTGTCGGTCTATGAGGTCGACGCCGAGCTGCTGCGCCGGCTGAAGCCGGACCTGATCCTCACCCAATCGCAGTGCGCGGTCTGCGCAGTGACGCCCGCCGACCTCGAGGAATCGCTTTGCGCATGGACCGGGGCGGCACCGCAGCTGCTCTCGCTTGCTCCCGACACCCTGGGTGACGTCTGGAACGACTTTCGCGCGGTCGGCGCGGCGGTCGATCGCATGGCCGAGGCGGAGCGGGTGCTCTCGCGCCTGGCCGAGCGCATGGCCGCAATCGGCGACGCTGCCGGAAGGCGGGGCAGCGTGCCGCGAGTGGCGGCGATCGAATGGTTCGATCCGCTGATGGCCGCGGGCAACTGGGTGCCCGAACTCGTCTCGATCGCGGGTGGCGAGCCGCTGTTCGTTTCCGCCGGCCAGCATTCGCCGTGGCTCGATTGGGATGTGATGGTTGCGGCGCAGCCCGACGTGATCGTCCTGATGCCGTGTGGCTATCAGATTCCGCAGAGCCGCGCCGACATTGATGCGGTCGCCGGCGATCCGCGTTGGGCCGGAATGGCAGCGGTGCAGCGGGGGCAGGTATATGTCGCCGACGGCCACCATTTCTTCAATCGTCCCGGGCCGCGGCTGGTCGAATCCGCCGCTATCCTGGCTGAGATCTTCGATGCATGGCACGGCTCCGGGGCTATGGCCGGTACCGGGTGGGAGCGTGTCTGACGAATGAAATAGCGGCCCCCTCCCCGATGGCGCAGGACACCGCCTCAGCAGGCGGCATGACGCGAGCACCGGAACGGACGAGGAACAATGCCGGGCTGCCAGCATTGCCAAAGCCGGCGATTTGCGCTGAGGAGCGATCGTCAACGACCAGGAAAGTAGCTACGATGCGCGTCATCATCCTCCTCGGGACGGCACTTGCCCTCTCCGCCTGTCAATCGGCGGAGGAGAAGCGCGCGGCCGACACCGGCGAGATCGAAGTGACCGACGCCCCCACCGATCAGGTCTCGAGGCTGATCAAGGCCGCGGCGCCGAAGACCGCGGTCACGCCGGGCCTGTGGAAGGCCGAATTGCGCATCGAATCGGTCGATACCGGCCCGGGAAGCGACAATGCGCAGCAGCTCGCGCTGGCGAAACGCCTCGAGCGCGACGCGACCGAGTGCAAGACCGCCGAGCAATTGAAGCCGTTCGACATCGAGAAGCTCGAAAACGCCGCCGGCAAATGCACCTTCATCCGTTATGTCGCGAAGCGCGGGAAGGTGGACGCCAAAATCCAGTGCACGAAGCCCGATGCGCCCGCCACCGCGATACTGATCAACGGCACCACCTCCGCCAGCGGCTTCGACGTGGCGATCGACAACCAGACCGGCGCCGCGGGACGGCCGGGCTATTCGCGGGTCAGGATGCGCTCGATCGGGACCCGGGTCGGCGAATGCCCGGCGCAGGCCAAAAGCTGAGGCGGCATATCGGCGCCTAACGGCTGCGATAGGCGATCCGCCACATCACGCCGCTGATCGCCGCGGCCACGCCCGCGAGAATCGCGCTCGTGGCGAACGCGCTCAGCCAGCGGAACAGCCAGGTGCGGCCGTCCATCGCGGGCATGTCGAACATGCCGAAGCCATAGGTCTGCGTGCCGACGAAGATCAGCATCGCGGTCATCGCGCCGACCGCCGCGGCGTGCCACGCACGGCGGAGCCCGGCGAGGTGGAGCACGAGCCAGATCGGACCGCCCACCGCGGTGATCCCGATCGCGGAGAACAGGCTGCCGATCAACCAGCCGCCGAGCAGAGCGAGCGGATCGCGCTGGCCGCCGAGCAGCAGAAGGCCGGACACGATTCCCCCGGCGAGCGCGCTGCCCGCGCCGAGCGCCAGCCCGGTACGGTCTATCGTCGTCTCGTAGCGGCGCGGCGCGCGCATGGCGCGGCGGTTGATCTGTTCCAGAGCCCCTCTCCCGGCGCCACGATACGCCGGTCGGGAAGCGGCCTCAAGCCGGTCAGCGCAGCGCGTCGAGCCGGCCCTCCCTCGTGCACCGTTCGACTTGCACCATATCGGGGCGCCGCGCCGGCGCGCCGAGCGCCGGCACTTCGAACGGCACGCCGATCGCCCTCGGAGCGAAGCGAGCCGGGTCACTGCGGGCGCAGGCCTGCATTGCAGCGAGCATGCGCGGCGGCGTGGCATAGCCTTCGCGCGACAGCCGGAAGGTCCCCCAATGGATCGGCAGCGCGAACGGACGGCCGAGACCGTCCCAAACGCGGAGCGCATCGCGCGGCCCGATATGGCTGCCGCTCGCCATCTGCCCTTCCTCGAAGCGGAACGCGCCGATCGGGATCGCGGCGAAGCGGATCGGGCCTAGCGCGGCCGCCTCGGCGGGCCATTTGCCGTCGCCGAGACCGGTATCGCCGGAAAAGAAGATGTTGCCGCCGGGAAGCTGGACGACGAAGCTCGACCAGGAGGCGCGGTTGCGGTCGGCGAACCAGCGGCTGCTCCAATGGTGGTTGCGCGTCACCGTCACCGTGGCGCGATCGCCGGGACAACTGGCGATCGGGTCGCAGCGAGGAACGCCGCCGTCGCGCTCCGCTCCGTTCGCGCCGAGCGTGATCGCAGCGCCCCAGTCGAGCGCATGCGCCGGGACGGCGGCCTGGCCGATGACGCTGTCGTTGCCGAGCGAAGTGACGATCGTGGGGCGATCACGATCCCAGAGCCGCTCGAGCGTCGCCAGGTCCATATGGTCGTAGTGATTGTGGCTGACGAGGACCAGATCGATCTTCGGCAGATCCTCGAACCGCACGCCGGGCTCGGCCACGCGCTGCGGGCCGAAGCCGAACGGCCCGGCGCGTTCGCTCCACACCGGATCGGTGAGGATGTTGAGGCCATTGGTCTGGATCAGCACCGTCGCATGCCCGATCCAGGTGACGCGCATCCGTTCGCCTTCGACCTGCGCCGGCGGCTTCGAGGTCCGTACCGCCACGCGCCCGGGCCAGACCGGCTGCGTCGGGTCACCGAAGATGCGTCGCGCGATGAAGCCGGCGCGGCTGCTTCCGGCGGGCAGGCGATCGTCGTCGCCGTCGGGATTGAAGAAGCGGGCGCCGTCAAAATGGGCGCTGGCGGGCCCGCGATAATAGATGCGGTCGAGGAAGTGCGGCAGCATGGTGAGGAGGAGGCAGAGGATCACCACGATCCACAACAGCCCGGCAAGGGCAAGCTTGAGCAGGCGCATTCGCCCCTATCGCTACGCCGCGGGGTGCAATCAAGCTTG
>JASLBO010000072.1 GCA_030146605.1 Sphingomonas sp.
AATGCGCATCTGGACGGCCCGCCACTGCTCCACGTCCAGACCGCCGGCTCGACACCGTTCCGGCTCTCCACCCATGTCGGCGATGTCGGGCACATGCTGGTCGTGGGGCCGACCGGTGCGGGCAAGTCGGTGCTGCTGGCGCTGCTCGCACTCCAGTTCCGGCGCTATCCCGAAGCTCAGGTCTATATCTTCGACAAAGGCTTCTCGGCGCGCGCCGCGGTGCTGGCTTGTGGAGGCACGCACCATGCGCTCGGGCTAGGCGCCGATGCCGGCGGCACGCTGGCCTTCCAGCCGCTTCGCGGCATCCATGATCATGGTGAGCGAAGCTGGGCGGCGGAATGGATCGCGGCCCTGCTCGCCCATGAAAAGGTCATCGTCACCCCCGAGGTCAAGGACGCGGTCTGGTCCGCGCTGGCGAGCCTCGCCTCGGCGCCGCCCGAGGAACGTACGCTCACCGGCCTCGCACTGCTGCTCCAGTCCAATCCGCTCCGGACCGCGCTCGGCGCCTATACCCTCGACGGGTCCTATGGCCGGCTGCTCGATGCCGCCGAGCAGGAACTCGCCTTTGCCGATGTCCAGTGCTTTGAGACCGAGGCGCTGATGGGGCAGGCGGGCGTCGTGGCGCCGGTGCTCACCTACCTGTTCCACCGACTGGAGGAGCGGTTCACGGGCAGGCCGACCCTGCTGATCCTCGACGAGGCCTGGATCTTCCTCGATCACCCGCTCTTCGCGGCGCGCATTCGCGAATGGCTGAAGGTGCTGCGCAAGAAGAATGTCGCGGTGCTGTTCGCGACGCAGAGCCTCGCCGACATCGCCTCGAGCACCATCGCGCCGGCAATCATCGAGAGCTGCCCGCAGCGCATCTTCCTGCCCAATGACCGCGCGATCGAGCCGGTCGCTCGCGAGGCCTATCAGCGCTTCGGGCTGAACGACCGGCAGATCGAGCTGATCAGCCGCGCGACGCCCAAGCGCGACTATTACCTGCAATCCGCGCGCGGCAACCGGCTGTTCGAGCTGGGTCTCGGGCCCGTGACGCTGGCGCTGTGCGGCGCGTCCGACCCGGTCACGCAGGCCCGTATCGATGCGCTGATCGCTGAAGGCGGCATCCAGGATTTTCCCGCCCGCTTCCTCCGCTCGGCTGACCTCGCCTGGGCCGCCGACCTGCTCGCAGAATTCCCCGCCTTCACTCTCGAGGAGACTATGTGATGCGTGTCCCCATGCCTGCCCGAAAATTGTTGATCGCGACTGCGCTCGGCGCCGGCGCCATGGGCTCCCTGACGATGGCCGTGCAGCTGTCGACGAGTCCTGCGCATGCGCAGCTGACGGTCTTCGACGCGAGCAACTATAGCCAGAACCTGCTGACCGCCGCGCGGACTCTCAGCCAGATCAACAACCAGATCCGGTCGCTCCAGAACGAGGCGCAGATGCTCGCCAATCAGGCGAAGAATCTCGGCCGTGTCGATTTTCCCGAACTGCAGCAGCTCACCACGAAGCTTCAGGCGATCGACCGGCTGATGGGGCAGGCGCAGGGCATCGACTTCAGGCTGAGTGGCCTCGACGGGCAATTCCGCAGCCTGTTCCCCGATCAGTTCAATGCCGCACTCACCTCCGATCGGCAGGTGCAGAGCGCGCGGTCGCGGCTCGACGCCGCCATGGCGGGTTTCCGCCAGACCATGCGCGTGCAGGCGCAAGTGGTCGAGAATGTCGCCGCCGACGCCGGCACTCTCAATGCACTGGTCGGCCGAAGCCAGGGCGCCGAGGGCGCGCTGCAGGTGGCCCAGACGACCAACCAGCTCCTCGCGCTCGTCGCCAAGCAGCAGTTCCAGATCCAGAACCTGATGGCGGCGCAGTTTCGCGCCGACACGACCGAGGCCGCGCGGCGCGCGCAGGAGAGCATCGAGGCGCGGGGACGTACCCGCAATTTCCTCGGCACGGGCTCCGCCTACAAGCCGCAGTGACGAGACCGGCCGCGGCGGATGCCCAGCCGCCGCGGCCGCAGCCTGCGGATCCCGGCTTGCCTCTCCAGCCGGGATCCGCGGCACCCTCAGAACCAGGAAGCAGCCCAGTGAATGATCTCGGCGTCATAGACCGCTTCATGCAGGCCTTCATCCGCTACATCGACAGCGGCTTCGGTCTGCTGGGAGGCGATGTCCATTTTCTGACAGCGACGCTGATCGCGATCGACATAACGCTGGCCGGCCTGTTCTGGGCGATGGGCGGCGAGGACAATGTCATCGGGCGTTTCCTGCGCAAGATCCTCTATATCGGCGCGTTCGCGTTCATCCTGAACAGCTTCCCGACCCTTGCCGACATCATCTTCCGGTCCTTCGCCCAGGCCGGTCTCACTGCCGGCGGCGGCACGATCTCGGCCGACGATCTGCTCCGTCCCGGGACCGTCGCCTCCACCGGCTTTTCCGCGGCATGGCCGCTGCTCGAGCAAGCCTCGGACATGATGGGCTTCACCAGCTTCTTCGACAATTTCCTGACCATCGCGATCCTGTTGATCGCCTGGCTGTTCGTGATCGTCGCCTTCTTCGTGTTGGAGATCCAGCTTTTCATCACCATACTCGAGTTCAAGCTTACGGCGCTCGCCGGCTTCGTGCTGGTCCCGTT
>JASLBO010000129.1 GCA_030146605.1 Sphingomonas sp.
CGATGTTCCTCAATTCCTTCTTCCTCTCCGCCACGGTCACCTTCGTCCAGAGCGAAGTGGCGCCGCAACGCCGCGTCATCTCGGGCGCACTGCTGCTCCTCGTGATGAACTTCATCGGCCTCGGCCTCGGGCCGACCTATGTCGGCATGGCGAGCGACTTCTTCCGCCCGAGCCATGGCGAACATGCGCTGCAGGCCGCCTATTACGCGCTGGCGCCCATGTATCTGATCGCCGCCTTGCTGTTCCTGGGGCTCGCGAGGCTGATCCAGCGATCGACGCCTGCCCCCGCCGCATGAGTGCAGGGACGACAACATCAGAATCGTTGGAGAAGGTCGTGAAGCGCAAGCACCGGGTCGCCATTCTCGCAGGAATCGCCCTTGGCTGGACGGTCCCCGGGGTAGCGCTGGCCGAGACAAGGGCACCGGCGGCGGACGTCGCCTCTCGCTGCGCCGCGCTCGCCCAGGTGCAGCTGCCCGACACGACAATCGTGAGCGCGGCGCTGGTGCCGGCGAAACCGGCGGAATCTACGATTGCCGGTGACGTGCCCGGCTATCGAAGTTTTTGCCGCGTCGTGGCGCGCGTGCGATCCGAACCTGGCTCGGACATCGGCGTGGAGGTGTGGCTTCCCGCACAGGGCTGGACCGAGGTCTTTCACGGCAATGGCAGCGGGGGGTTCGCGGGCAGCTTCGCGCTCGGCTATGCGGGCATGGCCGAGGGGCTTCGGCGCGGCTTCGCCACCGCGACCACCGATGCGGGGACCGCGCCGGCAACGCCGCTGGAGGGCGAGGCGCTGATCGGCCAGCCGCGCAAGTGGCGCGACTGGGGCCGGCTTTCCACGCATGTCATGACGACCACCGGCAAGGCGATCACCAAGGCATTTTACGGGAAGGAGGCGCGCCGATCCTATTACACTGGCTGTTCCACGGGCGGGCAGATGGGGCTGATCGAGGCCCTCCATTATCCGGACGATTACCACGGCATCCTCGTCGGCGCGCCGGTCATCGACCGCATTTGGGGGCACGCCGCCGTGCTGTGGAACTATGCGGCGGCGAATCGCGCGGGCGGGCACCTGCTGTCCGATGCCAAGCTGAAGCTGCTCAACAGGGGCGCCATTGCGACCTGCTGGCGGCAGGGACATGGGCTTGCGGGCGACCCGTTCATCTCCGATCCGATGCGCTGCACATTCGACCCGAAGGTTCTGCAGTGCAGGGGCGCGGCGTCCGATACCTGCCTGACCGAAGGCGAGGTTGCCACGGCGCGCGCCTTCTATTCCGGGCCGACGGACCGGAAAGGCAAGCCCAGCTTCTTCGGCTGGCTTCCGGGCAGTGAAATGCCGGACACCTTCGGCTGGTCCTTCCTGCAAAAGCCGGTCAACGGTCAGCCGCCCTTCGGAGCGTTGTTCAAATGGGTGTTCGGCGCCGACTGGGACTGGAAGCGCTTCGACTTCGACCGCGGGATGCCGGTCGTCGAAGCGCAACTGGGTGGCAGCGTGAACGATGCGGTCCGTGGCAGCCTCTCGGCCTTTGCCGCGCGGGGTGGCAAGCTGATCGTGTTTCACGGCCTTGCCGACACGCTCGTCCCGCCGGGCCAGTCGGTCGCCTTTTTCGACCGCCATGCCGTGCAGATGGGCGGAACGGCGAAGCTTGCGGACAGCGCTCGGCTGTTCCTGGTGCCGGGCATGATGCACTGCGGCGGCGGCACCGGCCCCGACGCCTTCAACAGCACCCTCGGCATCCCGCCGCGGCCGCCGTGCGGAGATTCGCAGCACGACCTGTTCTCCGCGCTGATCACCTGGGCCGATGGGGGCGACGCGCCCGACCGCGTCGTCGCGACGCGGTTCTCCGGCAGTGAAGACGGCAGGACCGGAATGCAGCGCCCGCTCTGCCCCTATCCACAGCGGGCGGTGTATCGCGGCACCGGATCGACTGCTGCGGCAAGCAGCTTCCGATGCGACGCGGTCGCCGGCCGGTGAGGCGCGCATCAAAACTCGACGCTCGCCGCTCGGGGCACCGAACTATGGTTGCTTAACGGGCACTGGGCGCTGACCGCCAAGTGTGAGGTTTCGATAGGTTGTTCATCCGGGTGCCGGCCGAGCAGACTGAGGTTGCGACACTTCAGAGCCTCGGGAGGACCGGATGAACATTCAAGAATGCCCGTTCGACACCGCGCAGTCGAGCGTTGCTTGGCGTTTCCACCGTATCTGGAGCACCGATTGGTTTTACAACCATTGTGTGGAGATAGAGCAATTGCGCGCAGCACCCAGCCTTGGACCTTAGCGCGCCCGTTCTCGCCATTCAGGCAATCGTGGGCAATCCTGCGCTTGACCTTGCCGGTAGCGGAATCGTTGGCGGTGGCGACGTCGGTGCCAGCCACATCGGCCAGCACGCAGGCCAGCACCTCACGGTCGCGGAGCAGGTCGAGCAGCGCATCATCGGCCTGCTAGACCATGGCCATGTCGGTGCCGACCATCGGCCCCAGCAGCTCGACCATCTCGCTTCCTGCCTCCAACGTCTCGGCCATGACGATGGCGAGCACGTCGAGCACTTGCAGGTCGGCAAGCTCGATCAGCCGGACCAGAAATCCCGTCAAGCCATGCTCGCCGTCATAGCCGCGCGTGACGGTCGGCGTCTCGGGATCGAAGCCGAGCAGTGCCAGCACCGCGCGCCGCTTCTCGTCGAACGCGGCCTCCGCTGCACAGCCCTCCACGCTCTCGGCGATGGCATCGCCGTGCGCTTTCTGCGCTTCGACCCGAACATTCCACAGTGGCGAACCGGCAATGGCATGGGCGACCATCACCCGCAGCGCGAGCGACGGTTGGCAGACAAGGTCTGCCCGCACCGCCGCGTGACGGTGCAGGTCAATATAGTTCTGGATCGGCGCGCTGATCTCGGGT
>JASLBO010000137.1 GCA_030146605.1 Sphingomonas sp.
GCGGCAGCACGCCCATGCCGACGAGGTTGGAGCGGTGGATGCGCTCGAAGCTCTCGGCGATCACCGCACGCACGCCCAGCAGCCGCGTCCCCTTGCCGCCCAGTCGCGCGACGAGCCGGTGCCGTATTCCTTGCCCGCGACGATCACCAGCGGCGTGCCGTCGGCCTTGTGGCGCATCGCGGCGTCGTAGATCGGCATGACCTGATCGTGATATCTGGTCATCCCGCCTTCGATGCCGGTGACCATTTCGTTCTTGATGCGGATATTGGCGAAGGTGCCGCGGACCATCACTTCGTCATTGCCGCGACGCGCGCCGTAGCTGTTGAAGTCCTTGCGGTTAACCTGATGTTCTTGCAGGAATTTTCCGGCAGGGCTGTCCGCCTTGATCGAACCCGCGGGCGAGATGTGATCGGTCGTGATCGAATCTCCGAGGATCGCCAGCGGCTTGGCGTCGATAATGTCCTGCACCGGGGCGGGGGTCATCGTAAGCCCCTCGAAATAAGGCGGATTGTGGATGTAGGTGCTGGCGGTGGGCCAGCGATAGGTAGCCGAACCCTCGACGGTGATGCCTTGCCAGTGCTGGTCGCCGAGATAGACGTTCGAATATCGGGTACGGAACATCTCGTCGTCGATGTTGGCGGCGATCAGCCCGGCGATTTCCGCGTTCGAGGGCCAGATGTCCTTGAGGAAGACGGGGCCGTTGGTGCCCTGACCGATCGGGGTCTCGTACATGTCCTCGGTCACGGTGCCCTTGAGCGCATACGCGACGACGAGCGGCGGCGAGGCGAGGAAGTTGGCGCGCACGTCGGGCGACACGCGGCCCTCGAAATTGCGGTTGCCCGACAGCACCGAGGCGGCGACGATGTCGTTGCCGTTGATCGCGGCGCTGATCGGCTCGGCGAGCGGACCCGAATTGCCGATGCAGGTGGTGCAGCCATAGCCGACGAGGTTGAACCCGATCGCGTCGAGATCCTCGCTCAGCCCGGCCTTGTTGAGATAATCGGTGACGACCTGGCTGCCCGGCGCCAGCGAGGTCTTGACCCAGGGCTTGCGGGTGAGGCCGAGCGCCCGCGCCTTGCGCGCGACGAGGCCGGCGGCGATCAGCACCGAGGGGTTCGAGGTGTTGGTGCACGAAGTGATCGCGGCGATCACCACGTCGCCGTCGCCGATGTCATGCGCGGCGCCCTCGACCGGCACGCGCTCGGGGCGCTCCTTGTGATAGATCTTCTGGAGATCGGCGTTGAACACTTCGTCGACCACGTCGAGGCTCACCCGGTCCTGCGGGCGCTTGGGGCCGGCGAGCGACGGGCGCACGCAGCTCATGTCGAGCTCGAGGCTGTCGGTGAAGATCGGATCGGGCAGCGACGCATCGTACCACATGCCCTGCGCCCTCGCGTAAGCCTCGACCAGCGCGATCGTCTCGTCGGGGCGCCCGGTGAGGCGCATGTAATCCATCGTCTTCTCGTCGATCGGGAAGAAGCCGCAGGTCGCGCCATATTCGGGCGCCATGTTGGCGATCGTCGCGCGATCGGCGAGCGTCATCATCGGCAGGCCCGGGCCATAGAATTCGACGAAGCGGCCGACGACGCCCTTGGCGCGCAGCATCTGGGTGACGGTGAGCACCAGATCGGTGGCGGTGATGCCCTCGGCGAGCGCGCCGGTGAGCTTGAAGCCGACGACTTCGGGGATCAGCATCGACACCGGCTGGCCGAGCATCGCCGCCTCGGCCTCGATCCCGCCGACGCCCCAGCCGAGCACGCCGAGGCCGTTGACCATCGTGGTGTGGCTGTCGGTGCCGACGAGCGTGTCGGGATAGGCGATCATGCTGCCGTCGGGCGCCTGCGACGACCAGATCGACTGCGCGATATATTCGAGATTGACCTGGTGGCAGATGCCGGTGCCGGGGGGGACGACCTTGAAATTGTCGAGCGCCTTGGAGCCCCACTTCAGGAACTCGTAGCGTTCGTTGTTGCGCTCATATTCGAGCTCGACATTCTGGCCGAACGCCTGGGGCGTGCCGAACTCGTCGACCATCACCGAGTGATCGATGACGAGGTGGACGGGGACCTGCGGATTGATCTTGGCCGGATTGCCGCCGAGCTTGGTGATCGCGTCGCGCATCGCGGCGAGATCGACCACGCAGGGGACGCCGGTGAAATCCTGCATCAGCACGCGCGCGGGGCGATACTGGATCTCGCGGTTCGAGCGGGCGTCCTTCTGCCAGTCGACGATCGCCTGGGCATCGTCCTTCGTCACGGTCTTGCCGTCCTCGAAGCGCAGCATGTTCTCGAGCAGCACCTTCATGCTGAACGGCAGGCGGCTGATGTCGCCGAGCTTCTTCGCCGCCTTGGGCAGCGAATAATAGCTGTAGGTCCGGCTGCCGACGGTGAGCGTGTCGCGAGTGCCGAGCGTATCGTTGCCGATGGCGGTCATGGGGCGCGGGGTCCTTTTCTTCTGTCCGGCCCGGGCGCTCGGGGGACGCTGATCCTTTATAGGACCGCGCGGGCGCGCCGGTAGGGTGC
>JASLBO010000147.1 GCA_030146605.1 Sphingomonas sp.
CCCTAAGGCCTTCATCACTCACGCGGCATTGCTGGATCAGGCTTTCGCCCATTGTCCAATATTCCCCACTGCTGCCTCCCGTAGGAGTCTGGGCCGTGTCTCAGTCCCAGTGTGGCTGATCATCCTCTCAGACCAGCTAAAGATCGTCGCCTTGGTAGGCCTTTACCCCACCAACTAGCTAATCTTACGCGGGCTCATCTCAGGGCGATAAATCTTTGGTCCGTAGACATCATCCGGTATTAGCACCCCTTTCGGGGAGTTATTCCGAACCCCAAGGCAGATTCCCACGCGTTACGCACCCGTGCGCCACTAAGCCCGAAGGCTTCGTTCGACTTGCATGTGTTAGGCATGCCGCCAGCGTTCATTCTGAGCCATGATCAAACTCTCAAGTTTATGACCATCTCAGCCGAGGTGGAATCCCCCGGCCAAAACAGCATCTCAAGGAGCCGCTCTGCACAAAACCAATTACGTATGGAAACGTGACAGGACATGTATAGAGCGACCTGGCTTTAACCGAGTACCGAACGCCTTGAAGCCGTCCAGACCCGGAGCCGCCGCCCACATGTCCCTTCATCTAAATCACTATGTCAAAGAGCGCAAAAGACCGACGCCCCGGCCTATCCCTTTTTCTCGGGACGACCTGTGCGTCTGGTTTTTGATGACCGCCTCAGCGTCCGGTGTGGAGCACCGCTGCGGTGGAGTGGCTTCTATGCGCGGCTTCTGATTCGGTCAACAGCCATTTGAAACTTTCTGTCTTTTTACCGAAACACAGCGCGAGAGCCGCAGAAAACCGTGCTTTACGCCATCTCAACAGGTGGTGGTTCATGACGCTTAGGTGACCGAATCAACCGCCCCCACCCCGAATCACGGGCTCGAATCGCTCAAGGATCAGGTGCGCAGCGCCGTGATCTGGCGCTCGGGCACCCAGATTTTCGGGCAATTGCTCACCTGGGGATCGACCTTCATCGTGATTCGGGTGCTGAGCCCTTCCGATTACGGGCTGTTCGCGATGACCCAGGTGGTGCTGGTCCTGCTCAACATGCTCAACGGCTATGGGCTGGCCAGCGCATTGATCCAGCGCGGCGACGCCGGGCGGCATGCCCAGCGCCAGCTGTTCGGGATGCTGATCCTGCTCAACCTCGTCCTCGCGGCGATCCAGTTCGGCTGTGCGCCGTTCGCCGCGGCTTATTATCGCCAGCCGATGGTCGCCGATCTGCTGCGCGTCCAGGCGCTGCTGTATATCGCGACTCCGTTCATCGCCCTCCCTTATGCGCTGCTCGCGCGCGAGATGGATTTCCGCAAACAGGCGCAGGTCAATCTGGTGTCGGGGATCGCCGGCGCGGCCACCGCGCTGGCAGGCGCATGTGCGGGACTGGGCGTATGGACCCTGGTCGCGGCGCCGATCGCGCTGTTCGCGGTTCGCGCGATCGGCATGACCTGGGCGGCGAACGCGCTGATGTGGCCGAGCTTCGACTTTCGCGGCGCCGGCGACATCGCGCGTTTCGGCGGGGTGATGGCGACGGGGCAGCTGTTCTGGTTCCTGCAGAGCCAGGCCGACGTGTTCATCGCCGGCCGGCTGTTCGACCCGCACATGCTCGGCATCTACACGACCAGCCTGCTCCTCACCCAGATCTTCGTTTCGAAATTCGTCCCCCCGCTGAACGAGGTCGCCTTCTCGGCCTATGCGCGATTGCGGGATGACCGGGCCGCGGCGGCGGCGGCGTTCGTCAAGTCGGCGCGAATCATCTTCGTGGTGGCGATGCCCTTCTATCTCGGGCTGGCGGTCACCGCCCGCCCGCTGGTCGAGGTGGTGCTCGGGCCGAAATGGATCGAGGCGGCGCCGGTGGTCCAATGGCTCGCACTGGCCATGCCGATGATGACGCTGCAGACGCTGTTCGCCCCGGCGAGCGATGCCTGCGGGCGGCCCGGGATCAGCGCGCAGAACGGCGCGACCGGTGCGCTCCTGCTGCCGGCCGCGTTCCTGATCGGGGTGCATTGGGGCGTGATGGGGCTCGTCGCGGCGTGGCTTGCCGCCTACCCGCTATATCTGGCGATCTCGACATGGCGGACGCTGCCGGTGATCGGGGTCCGGCTGCGCGATCTGGTCGACGGGCTCGCGCCGCCGGTGATCGCGGCGACAGGGATGGCCGTGATCGTGTCGCTGCTCGCCCGCGCATTGCCGCCCTTGCCGGCATTGGCTGAGCTTGCCCTGCTCGGCACCATCGGCGCCGGGGCGTACGCCGCGTGGTTGACGGTGTTCGCGCGCGACACGCTGGACGAAGTGATCGCGCTGGTTCGCAACCGCCGGGGCTAGACCGCCTGGATATAGGCGCGCATCGCTTCCGCTTCGGACTCGATCCGCTCGATCCGGTATTTCACCAGATCGCCGATCGAGATGAAGCCGATGCACCGGCCGCGCTCGATCACCGGGAGATGGCGGATCCGCCGCCGAGTCATCAGCGCGAGCGCACCGAGCACCGATTCGTCGGGAGTGACGGTAAGTGCCGGCGCGGTCATCACGTCACGCACCTTTTTGTCGAGCGCCGCCGCGCCTTCGCGCTCGAGGCTGTAGATCACGTCGCGCTCGGAAAAGATTCCCGCCACCTGGTCGCCGTCGATCACCGGAACCGCGCCAATCCGGCGGCTGGCGAGCAACGCCACCGCTTCGGCCACGGTGCGATCCCCCGCAATCGACACCACGTCATGGCCTTTTCCCCCCAGGATTGCCGCGATGGTCATCGCTTGTCTCCGCTTTCGGGTTCAGGCGAGTGTTTCTCCCATGATTCGCGCGCAATTGCAAAGCCAAGGGCATGCGCAACTCCTTGCGCCGGCGCAGCGTTGCCCCCGCGATGCTGCGCGACGCAGCGCTCGAGGAGCATCAGCGCCGCCACCGCGGTCATTGCCGCCAGATGGGCGCGGCCCGCCAGATAGGGAAGCAGCATCAGCGCCCAGCAGGATCCGGCGCAAGCCAGCGCGCTATGCGCGCCCTGCCCCAGCTCCCCGCCTAGGCGGCGCGGGCTCGCGCGCAGGCTGCGGGCGACACAGCGCGCCTTGAAGCCGGTCGTCTGCCAGAGCGCGGCGATGCCGATGCCCAGCAGCAACGCAAGGCCCGCGTCTCCCGCCGCCCGCCGGAGCAACACCGACAGCGCGGCGATCGCGACGATCGCCGCCAGCCATAGCGCGAGAAAGCCGATCAGAAACAGCGGGACCGCGGCAGCCGGCGGGCGGTCGGGCCGCGCGGCGAGCGCATTGGCGAGTGGGCGATAGGCGAAGGGCAGCATCATCGCGCACAGCATCAGCAGCGACGAGCCGAGGAATTGCGGCAGCGGATTGAGACGCAGCGTCAACTCCGCGCCCGCGGACAGCGCCGGCCAGACCCCCGCCCCGGCCGCGCAGAACCGCGGCACGGCGATGCCCGGCGGCGAAGCGATCAGCAGCAGCCAGGCGCCGAGGCTCACCGCCAGGAGCAGGCAAGCGAACGGCGTCCGCGGCACCAGCGCGCGGACGGCTGCGGCGGTCATGCCGGTTCGGGCGGGGCGAGCTGCACCGCGCAGTCGATCTGGTCGAGCGGTGGCAGCGGGCAGCTTCCGGACCTGGGAATGCGGCTGCGGACGGGGGGATGCGGATAATATTGAGTCTGCTGCTGCGTGGCCTTCGCTTTGGCCTTGCCCATCAACAGCTCGATCAGCTTGAGCGCCTCGTCGAGACCGGAGGAGATGCCGCCGCCGGTCAGTCGATTGCGGTCATGGACGAAGCGCGGATGGCCGCGAACGATCCTCACCGCCGGCCAGGCGCCGAAGCAGTTCTTGAACGCCCAATGGGTGGTCGCCTTGTAGCCGTCGAGCAGGCCCGCGGCGGCCAGCAGGATCGCGCCCTCGCACACCGAGCAAGTCATCCGGGCGCCTGCGGCTTGCACCGCGACGAAATCGAGCCAGGTGCGCGGCGACTGATTGATCAGGCAGACCAGCGAGGCGGGATCGCCGCCCGCAACCCACACCACGTCATATTGCGGCAGGCCGGCGAAGCCCTTGGCCATTTCGAACACCGGCGCGCCGCCGCGGCAGGCGATCCGGCCGGGTTGCTCGGCGACGAGGTCGATCTCGAACCCCGCCCAGTTGAACATTTCATAGGGCCCGGCGACGTCGAGCAGATCGACCCCCTGGTACAGGGGAATGACGATGCTGGTCATGCCGTTGCGCCTGTGCGGACGCGCGGACGCGACGCGCGGGCGGCCCAGAAGGGCGTATCGAAGCGCCGGGCCGCCACCGCATAATGTTCGGCCAGCTTCGCGGCGTAATCGGCGAAGCCGCGCGCGTGGATCATCTGCAGCCGCCGCTGCGCCTCGGCTTCGCGGCCGTCGAGCGTGTCGGCCACGGCATAAGCGGCGAGCACGCCCGAGCGCAGCGCATGGACGATCCCGCGCGACGAGAGCGGATCGGCGGCGAACAGCGTGTCCCCGGCGGCGACCCAGCGGCGGCCGGCGCCGGGATCGAGCGTCGCGGTTCCGGCGGCGTGGACCGCGGCCCCGTATTCGGCGGCGTCCGCGGGCACGAGCGCGGCGATGTGGCGGGTTTGCTGAAGGGCGCGGCGCCAGCCGCCGGATGTGCGCAGCGCGCGCGCTTTGCCGGCCGCGGGATCGGTGAGGCAGGCGACGACGCGGCGGCCGTCGGGCAGGTCGGTGGAATACCACCAGCCGTGACCGCACGCCTCGATCACCGTGCGGCAATCGCCGGGCGCGTCGCGATAGAAGCGGGTATGGGCGACGAGATCCTCGTGCACGGTGAGCCGGGCACCGAGCGGGCGCGCGAGCCGCCAGCGCCGGCCGGTTGCCCAGACCAGCGCCCCGGCATCGAGCGTGCTGCCGTCGGCGAGCAGCAGCCGCCACCCTTCCCCGCTCGGCTCGGCGGAGCGCACCGCCGATCCGGTGCGGAGTTCGGCACCCGCTGCCCGCGCCGCTTCGGCTAGCAGCCGATCGAACCGGGCGCGGTCGAGGTGCCAGCCGGCGCCCTGGGCGGAGAAGATGCTGTGTCGCTCGTCGAGATCGGGGGCCGCCCACGCCGAAGCGAGCGCCCGCCCCGCGACGAAGCCTGCAGCGGTGAAGGCCGGCATCACGCCGAGCTGCTCCAGCAGGCCGCGTGCCACCGCAGGCAGCACTTCGCCCGGGCGCGAGGCGCTGTGGTCCCCCGCCTCGATCAGGGTCAGGTCGAGCCCGGGGGCGTGGCGGCGCAAGGTCAGCGCCGCCGCGGAACCCGCGGGGCCGGCGCCGATGATCGCGACGTCAGTTCTGGCGGACGGCATAGAAGGACGCGACTACGCCCGCGGGCGAAGTGCCGCCCCCGCTCGACGAATGCGGGATGGTGCGCGTCACCGATCCGGCAAAGGCGGGCACCTGCTGCGCATCGGTGCTGCTCGGCCAGATCGGGGCGAGCCAGCCGATATAGTCATAGATCCACTGCTCGCCGCCGACGGTGCCCTTGCCCTGAAAGCGCACCTGCATCGGCGATCCGAAGCCGAAGCTGCCGTGCAGGTCGAGCGACCAGCCCGGGCCGCCGATCGTGCCGCCGAGCTCGGCGGGGCCGGTCTCGGTGATCACCAGCGTGCCGAGGCCGAATTCGAGATCGTTGAAATCGGTTTGCAGATCGGGATCGTTGTTGAGGCTGCGATAGGTCCAGCTGCCGACGAACGGATTGGTCATGGCTCTACTCCCC